>NZ_BCBP01000049.1:0-75953 GCF_001753955.1 Pseudomonas sp. NBRC 111139 | reverse complement strand
CCTAGCTTTCCGGCGGCTAATGACTGCTGTTGGCCGATTGCGGTACTTTGCGAGGGGCCACCTCACGCCCTGAGGAAGTCGGTAAACTCAAATCGGGCTCCCATAATCCTGACTTAATCGCCAACTGTGATGATCTCTACCTAGACAAAAATGAAACCTAGCAAAAGTCATTAGATTGCTCACACATAGGCAGACTGGCCTAACTTTTTTGTAATGGAGATACAGCATGACCTCTACCCGGACCCTGCAAGGGAAAGTGGCTTTTGTACAAGGCGGCTCTCGCGGTATCGGTGCGGCCATCGTAAAACGCCTGGCCCGCGAAGGCGCAGCAGTGGCTTTCACCTATGCATCGTCAGCCGAGCGAGCTAATGCTTTGGCCAGTGAAGTGATTGCAGCGAGTGGTAAGGCTTTTGCTATCAAGGCCGACAGCACTGATGCTGCAGCCGTGCAGCAAGCTATTCGCGCGGCAGTCGAGCACTTCGGCGGCCTGGATATTTTAGTCAACAACGCCGGCGTACTTGCTTGGGGTAGCACCGAAGAGCTCACCCTAGAGCAACTTGACCATACCTTAGCGGTGAATGTGCGCAGTGTATTCGTCGCCAGCCAGGAAGCTGCCAAGCACATGGTCGACGGCGGGCGCATAATCAACATCGGCAGCACCAACGCTGAGCGTATCCCGGTTGCCGGCGGTGCAGTGTACGCTATGAGCAAATCGGCGCTGGTTGGCTTGGCCAAAGGCATGGCTCGCGATCTAGGTCCACGCAGCATCACTGTAAATAATGTGCAACCCGGTCCGGTGGACACAGAGATGAACCCGGCCGATGGAGATGGCGCCGAGTATCTGAAAAGTCTGATGGCATTGGATCGCTACGGCAAGGCTGAGGAAATTGCCGGCTTTGTTGTTTACTTGGCCGGTCCGGAAGCCGGCTACATCACCGGCGCCAGTTTGACGATTGATGGTGGTTTCTCCGCTTAATTCTTTGCGACTCGGGACAGCTATTAAGTCGCCTCGAGTCGCCTTTGTTACCCCTACATATCTGATGGCCGAATTGGCCGGAAGCGACCCATAGTGGGTGGCTTCTGAATCGCCACAGGTTTCTTAGACACCTCGAACGGCTGCAAAGGGTCGAAAGCGGCCGGTCGTGAATGCCAATTTACGACCCAAGCCCATCCTTCGCGAAGATAGGCGTGCGGCCAGAGCGGTTGGCTTGAATCAGACCTGCTATCCAAGTCGAAACGGGAGCCTGCTTGGCGGGCTTACTGAAACAATCCGCGAACGACTTCCCTCAACCATCGATTTCCATTGTCCTGATGATAGCGGGCATGCCAATGCTGTTTGACCGTGAACCCCTCCACTTCGAACGGGCAGTCATGGACCTGTAGCCCATGCATATCGGCCAGTGTCTGCCCGATATGCCGCGGCAAGGTGCCCAGGAGATCGGTAGTCCCGATTATCATCCCTAACCCGAGAAACGCTGGCAGCTCGAGCATGATCCGCCGTTCGATCCCGGCCCGCGCCAACCCTGCTTCCAGCAGCTTCTGCCCGGTGCCGAAACTGATCTGCACATGCCCCTCGGCCCGATACCGTTCCAGGCTCATGCCATCGCCCAGGCGCGGATGCTGCGGGTTGCTCAGGCACACCCAGTCCTGCTCGAACAGCACCTGCTGATACATCCCCCCTCCCAGCCAGGGCACGAAGCCGATGGCCAGGTCCGCTTCGCCCGACTCCAGCGCGCTCTCGGTATTGCCGTCGATCCGCGCCGCCTCCAGGCGGATGCCCGGCGCATGGCTGCGCAGATGGTTGAGGATGCTTGGCAGCAAGGTGATGTGGCTGGCATCGCTGACACACAGGCGAAAACGCCGCTGCGCTGTGGCGGCGATGAACTGTGGCTCCCAGGCGGTCAGCCGGCGCAGCGATTCCAGCACCTCACGGCACGGCCCTATCAGCTGATCGGCGCGGGGGGTAGGGGCCATGCCGCCCGGCGTACGCACGAACAGCGGGTCGTTCAATTGCTCGCGCAGGCGCGCCAGCCAGATGCTGATGGTCGGCTGGCTCTGCCCTAACTGTTCGGCGGCACGGGTCACGCTGCGGCATTGGTACAGCACGTCGAACAGCTGCAGCAGCTTGGGTTCGGGCAGGGGCTCCAGGGTAGTCATTATTGAAATACTCAATAGCTGTATTGAGGTCATTGTATAGCGCAAATAAACCCCGCTGCATAAGGTGATCGCAAATCACAGGAGGTCTGCGACGTGAAAATCTGCATTCTGGGCGCCGGTGCACTGGGGTGCGCCATTGGCGCAGCCCTGAGCGAGGCAGGGCATGAAACCTGGCTGCTGAACCGCGGCCGCGCGCATGTCGAGGCGATGAACCAGCATGGGCTGCGGGTACAGGACGAACGGGGCGAGCGCTATGTACCGGTCAACGCGGCCATCGAAGCCGAAGACGTTGGCGTGACCGATTTGGTGGTGGTGCTGGTGAAGTCGTTTCACACTGCCGAGGCCATCGCCGGTGCCCTCGCGCTGATAGGCCCACAGACGCTGGTGCTGTCGCTGCAGAACGGCCTCGGCCACGAGGACATCCTGGCCGAAGTGGTGGGTCGCGAGCGGGTGCTGGCTGGCAAGACCTATGTCGGCGGCGTGCTCCTCGCACCGGGCTCGATCCGCGCCGGTGTGGCCGGCAAACAGACTTTCATCGGTGAGCTCGACGGCCAGCTGACGCCCCGCGTGCAGGCCATCGCCGAAGCGTTCAACAATGCCGGGCTGGCCACCACGGTCAGCGACAACATCCTCGGCACCATGTGGGACAAGCTGCTGGTCAACGTCGCCACCGGTGCATTGAGCGGCATCACCATGCTCAGCTACGGCCAGCTGTACAGCGAGCCGCTGCTGGAAAGCACCGCCAAGGCCGCCGTGGCCGAGGCCATTGCCGTGGCCGAGCGCGCCGGCATCCGCTTGAGCCTGACCAGCCCCGAGGCTGCCTGGTCACTGGCCGCCGAGGGCCTGCCGGCGAGCTTCCGCACCTCGATGCTGCAGAGCCTGGAAAAAAACTCGATCACCGAAATCGACTTCATCAACGGCTCCGTCGTGCGCTGGGGCCAGCGCCATGGCGTGGCCACGCCGGTCAACGCAACCCTGGTGGCCTGCATCAAGGGTATCGAGCGCGCCATGGCCGATCACCAGAAGAGGGAAACCCCATGAGCCAGTCAAAAGCCTACCTCGAACACGTGGCGTTCTGGGTGCAGGACATTCAGTGGCATATCCGCTTTTTCAGCGAGGTGTGCGGCATGACCATGCGTGAAGTGCAGGGTGACGTCGAGCAGCCGGCACAGTACTGGACCCTCGGCGGCCTGCAGTTCATTCACCAGCCGGACTTCGCTGGCCCGGAAGGGCGCCTGGCGCACCTGGGCATCATGTGCGAAGACCTGGAAGCGGCGCTGGCCGCCGCCCAACGCGTTGGCGTCAGTGAGATGCCCCAGGGCCGCAACTGGCTGCGCCTGCCTGATGGCCTGGCGGTGGAGTTCATCCAGGCGCTGCCGGCCAAATGCGTAGCCCAGGCACTGGCCATCGACCCGCGCGCGGAGGTGCAGGCATGAGCGTGATTGAAAAGTACTGGGACGATGCCCGCGAAGGCGATGAGTGCATCAGCCCGACCTACACCGTGACCCGCGAACGCATCCTGGCCTACGCCGACCTCACCGGCGACCACACCCCGGTACATGTCGACGAGGCCTACGCCAACGCCAGCCACTTTGGCTGCCTGGTCGCCCACGGCCTGTTCGGGCTGTCGATCGCCGACGGCCTGAAGACCCAGTGCGAGTACCGCTTCCTACCGGGCATGTCGCTGGGCTGGACCTGGGACTTCGTGCTGCCGATCAAGGTCAACGACGTGCTCCACGTGCGCATGCGGGTGGGGGCGATGCGCCCGAGCAACAGCCGACCTGGCTGGGGCATCGTGGTGCTGCCTTCGGAACTGATCAACCAGCACGGCGAAGTCGTGCAACGTGGCGAGCACCGGTTGATGGTGCCGCGGAGGGCAGCAGCATGAGCCAGGCATTGCCATTGGCGGGTATCCGCGTCATTGACTACAGCCACTTCCTCGCCGGCCCCTATGTCGGCCGTTGCCTGGCGGCGCTCGGCGCAGAGGTGATCAAGGTCGAGCGGCCGGGTAGCGGCGACGCTGGCCGCCAGCATGCGTTCACCCTGGACGACCAGCAGAGCGGCTATTTCCTGCAGCTGAACATGGGCAAGCAGGGCGTCAGCGTCAACATGAAAGACCCGCGCGGCAAGGCGTTCATGCAGCGCCTGACCGATTCGGCCGACGTGTTCATCGAGAACTACCGCCCCGGCGCCCTGGACAAGCTGGGCCTGGGTTACGCCGAGCTGTCGGCGCGCAACCCGCGCCTGGTGTACTGCTCGATTTCCGCCTACGGCCATACCGGGCCGGACGCCCACCGCGCCGGCTTCGGCCTGATCGCCGAGGCCAAGAGCGGGATCATGCAGATGGTGGGCGTGCCGGGCGAGGCACCGCCGCTGCTGCGTATTTCCCTGGGCGACATGTACACCGGCATCCACGCGGTGGCGGCGATCAATGCCGCGCTGCTCGGCCGGGTGAGCAGTGGCCGAGGCCAGCACATCGACATGGCGCTGTACGACACCCTGGTGTCGATGCACGAATACGCGGTGCAGTGTTATACGCTGTCCGGTGGCACTGTGTTGCCCCAGCAGACCGGCCACGACATGCCCACTTCGACCCTGTACGGCGTGTTCCGCGCCACCGACGGCGACCTGGTGATCGCCGCCCAGGTCGACGATGCCTGGCAGCGCTTCGCGGCCATGCTCGAAGCCAACGGCGGCCCGCCCGGGTTCGGCAGCGACCGCCGCTACCACAGCCTCAACGGCCGCAATGCCCACCGCGAGGCGATCCTGGCGGTGGTCCGCGACTGGGTTGGCGCGCGTCGGGTGGCCGAGATCCTCGCGTTGCTCGATGGCATCGACATCCCCAGTGCCAAGGTTCAACGCATCGACGAAGTGCTGGCCGACCCGCAGATCCAGGCACGCAACATGGTCATCGAGCAGCAGCACCCACGCTACGGCACGCTGCGCCTGGCCAACCTGCCGTTCCGCTTTTCCGACTGCGATACCACGATTCACCAAGTAGCCCCGGACCTTGGTCAGCACAACGCCGAAGTGGCCGCCGGGCTTGGCTTCAGTACTGAAGAAATCATTGCCTTGCAGGCGGATGGCGTGTTGTTTACCCACGGAGATGCACGATGAGCGACCGCTACGCAGTGATCGGCCGACCGATCAACCACACCAAGTCCCCGCTGATTCATGGCCTGTTCGCCCAGGCCAGCAACCAGCAGCTGGAATACGGGGCTATCGAGGGCTCGCTGGACGACTTCGAAGCCCAGGTACTGCAGTTTCGTAGCGAAGGCGGGAAGGGCATGAACATCACTGCCCCGTTCAAGCTGCGTGCTTTCGAGCTGGCCGACCGGCGCAGCGAGCGGGCGCAATTGGCACGGGCGGCCAATGCGCTGAAGTTCGAGGATGGCTGCATCGTCGCCGAGAACTTCGATGGCATCGGTTTGCTGCGGGACATCGAGGAGAACCTTGGCGAGCCGCTGCGCAACCGCCGTGTGCTGCTGCTGGGCGCTGGCGGCGCGGTGCGCGGGGCGTTGCTGCCGTTCCTGCAGGCGGGCCCACGCGAGCTGGTGATCGCCAACCGGGACATGGCCAAGGCGCTGGCGCTGCGGAACGAGCTCGATCACCCGCGTCTGCGCATCAGCCGCTACGAAGCGCTGGAAGGGCAATCGTTCGACATCGTGGTCAACGCCACCTCGGCGAGCCTGACCGCTGACTTGCCGCCACTGCCGGCTGATGTGCTGGGTGAGGCGGCCTTGGCCTACGAGCTGGCCTATGGCAAAGGCCTCACGCCTTTCCTGCGCCTGGCCCGCGAGCAGGGCCAGGCGCGCCTGGCCGATGGCGTCGGCATGCTGGTGGAGCAGGCCGCCGAGGCGTTCGCCTGGTGGCGCGGGGTGCGGCCCGACACACGTGCCGTGATCAATCAGCTGACGATTCCCCTGGAGTAGGTCGATGGTCGCCAATGTACTGATGCTGCATGGCATCAACCACAACATGTTCGGCAAGCGCGACCCGCGCCAGTACGGCACAGCGACCCTGGCCGACATCGACCAGGCGTTGCAAGCCCTGGGCGAAGAGCTGGGGGCGCAGGTCGTGAGCTTCCAGAGCAATTTCGAGGGCGCCCTGTGCGAACGCATCCATCAGGCCTATGAGGATCGGGTGGATGCGGTGCTGATCAATGCCGGTGCCTGGACGCATTACAGATACGGCATTCGTGATGCATTGGCCATTATCGAAGTGCCGGTGGTAGAAGTGCACATGTCCAACATCCATGCCAGGGAGCCGTTCCGCCATCACTCGGTATTTGCCGAGGTGGTGCGCGGGCAGATCTGCGGGTTTGGTGTCGAAACCTACCTGCTGGCGCTGCGTGCGGCGATGAGCATGGTCTGAGCAGGGCCACATGGCTCGGCGCTCTGAGCGGGTTTACCCGCGAAGCAGGTGACGCGGGGCATGGCACCGGCTGCGCCGGTGTTCGCGGGTAAACCCGCTCCTACAATCGAGACTCTCCTTTTGCAGAAGGAACTGAACCCTTGGCCACCCCCGCAGTCCCCAACACCGGCATCGCCTTGCTGGTCGCCGTCACCTTCTTCATGGAAAACCTCGACGCCACCGTCATCGCCACCGCGCTGCCGCAGATGGCCCGTGACTTCGCCGAGAACCCGGTCAGCCTGAACATCGGCATCAGCGCCTACCTGCTGGCGGTGGCGGTGTTCATCCCGCTCAGCGGCTGGGTCGCCGACCGCTTCGGCGCGCGCCAGGTGTTCGCCGGGGCCATTGGCCTGTTCACCCTGGCCTCTTGGCTGTGCGGATTGGCACAAACCTTGGAAACCTTCGTCGCCGCACGGGTGCTGCAAGGCATCGGTGGCGCGCTGATGGTACCGGTCGGGCGTCTGGTGGTGCTGCGCACCACCGAGAAGCAGGACCTGGTGAAGGTGCTTGCGGTGATCACCTGGCCCGGGTTGGTGGCGCCGGTGCTCGGCCCACCGATTGGCGGGTTGATCGTCACCCACCTGTCGTGGCCGTGGATCTTCTACCTGAACATCCCGCTCGGTCTGCTGGCCATCGCAGCGGCGTGGTGGCTGGTCCCCAACACGCGTGCCAGTGAAGCGCGCCGTTTCGACTGGCTCGGCTTCGTCTTCCTCGCTTCGGCCTGCGCGACCTGGTTGCTGGGCCTGGAGATGCTCGGCTCGCTGTCGGGCGACGGCCTCGGCACAGGCGCTGCACTGGTGGCCGTGGGGGCTCTGCTGACCTGGCTGTCGATCCGCCATTGCCAGCGTCACCCGGCGCCGCTGCTACCGCTGGCTACCCTAGGCATCGCCACGTTCCGCGCCAGCATCATCGGCGGCACGTTGTTCCGCCTGTCGATCAGCGCCTTGCCGTTCCTGATTCCGCTGTTGCTGCAGATCGGTTTCGGCTATTCGCCGGTGGATGCCGGGTTGCTGGTGCTGGCGATCTTCGTCGGCAACCTCGCGATGAAACCGTTCACCACCGGGCTGCTGCGCCGCCACGGCTTTCGTCGAGTGCTGCTGGTCAATGGCTTGATCGGCGTCGGTTGCATTCTCGCGTGCTTGCTCCTGCAGCAGGACATGCCGTGGTACTGGATGGCGCTGGTGCTGTTCATTGGCGGGCTGTCTCGTTCCATGCAGTTCACCACCTACAACGCCATCGGGTTTGCCGAGGTGCCAAAAGCACAGATGGGCCAGGCGTCGACGCTGTTCAGCATGTTCTTCCAACTGGCGATGGCGCTCGGGGTTGCGATTGCGGCCCTGCTGCTGAGGGTCTCGACGATGCTGCGGGGGGGTGAAAGCGAGATGACAGTGGGCGACTTCCGCTGGGCGCTTGTCGGTATCGGCCTGATTGCTTGCGCCGCGTTGGTTGATGCAGTACGCCTGCCGGCCAATGCTGGTGAACAGGTATTGCGTACTTAGCTGTGTTGGGTTCACGGCCACGTCATCAGGGGGACAGGTGTTGGAATCGGGATCCTTTGGGCCATTAACGACCTACAGCGAACGGACAACCGATGACGGGTCGATAGCGGTCTTTCACGATCGGCAGCTTTTCGCCCCAAAGCGCACGGGCGTAAAGGGCAGCGGGCACTGAACAGGACGACGCAGATCAAGGCCGTAAGCGTTCCGCCGCCAGCGACGGCTCTTGAAGTGACCGTAGGTGTGGCGGGTGTCGTGCTGCCTACCCATCCAGCATGGATGGAAAGCCAGTAGCGACTTCCGTGACTGCATAGTACGGTCCGCCTTCAACAAGCCACCCGGTTCGTTGCCTTCACCCCCCACGGACCGGGGCTCTCATGACCTGGGAGGTCGAATGGAAGTCGCTACAACGATCAGTCAACAAGAACTGGATAACGCCTTGGTCGCGTTTGCACGCTACAAAATCGGAGAGATCAAGATCTTCGACCTGGAGCAGGCAATGCGCTTCGAAGCAGGCCAAGCCTTGTCCCAAAGCGGGCTGGTCAGGTTCTCAATTACCAAAATGGTGTCAGGACGTTATCGCATCAGCGATGAAGGGGAGAACGCCATCACAGAGGCTGGGCGGGATCGCCTTGAGGTGATCCGCGGCTGACCCTGGCTTCCAGCCTTGCGAAGGCCGCAGTCACGTTCTGCGGCCCTTTCGTGTCATATCACTTTCACCGCGCGACCAATGAACTTCACCGGCCCTGTCGGCAGACCGGTCGGCGAGCCACCGGCTTTCTCCAGCGTCAGCTCGAACAGTTGATTGGCCTCCAAGGGTGGCAAACTTTCCAGCGGAACTCGATAGGGTTCGCCCGGTTTGACCAGGCCAAGCGAAACCGGAGCACGCCATTGCTCGCCCTTGGTCCAGAACTGCAGGGCCATGCCGTCGGGGACCGTGTCCTGGCCCAGCGGCAGCAGTTCGATCATGTGGCTGTCGCTGGCCTGCACCACCCAGCCGGGGGCCTGGCTGCTCGGCGCCACCAGCACCACCAGGTATTGCGTGGTAGAGGGGGGCGTGGTCAGCAAGGTAAACGCCAGCAGCAGGCTTGCAGCCAGCCCTGCGGCGCTGAGCCCTTGCCACAGGCCGAGGCGTTGCCACCAGCGAGCCTGCGTGCGCGCTGCAGGCAGCTCGTCGAGGCTGCGCTGGATACGGCGCCACAGGCGGGGGCTTGGGGGCTGCGGGGTAGACAGCGCGGTCAGCTCCAGCAGCCGGGCCTCCCAGGCATCCACGGCGGCGCGAAGCGCGGGGTCGGTACGCAGGCGTTCGGCCGTCGCGGCATATTGCTCCGGCGACAAGGTCCCCAGCACATATTCCCCGGCGAGGCTGTCCAGTTCTTCGGCAGAATCGGGCT
This sequence comes from Pseudomonas sp. NBRC 111139, assembly GCF_001753955.1. Taxonomy (NCBI): domain Bacteria; kingdom Pseudomonadati; phylum Pseudomonadota; class Gammaproteobacteria; order Pseudomonadales; family Pseudomonadaceae; genus Pseudomonas; species Pseudomonas sp. NBRC 111139. The sequence goes on along the minus strand of NZ_BCBP01000049.1, from coordinate 66,493 downwards.
TCATTCCAGGCACTCCCGTAGCGCTTTGAGGCTGCGTTTGATCCAGGCCTTGACAGTGCCCAGTGGCGCGCCCAATAAACCGGCTATCTCGGCGTGGCTGCAGCCGTCCACGTAGGCGTGCAGGATGCAGCGTTGCGGTGCGGGCTGCAGTTGTTCAAGACAGCGGTAAATCTTTGCTGAGCCGGACCAGAGGTCAAGGTCATCAATCCTCCCGTGCAATGTTGACGCAGTTTCGGTGTCGGCATCGATCAGTACAGTTTCACGGCGGGTATCACGTATCGAATTCAGCGCCAGGTGGCGGGTAATGCTGTAGATCCAGCCTCGAGCCGAGCCGCGCGCCGGGTCGTAGCTGGCAGCGCGGGTCCAGATGCGGATGATCGCATCGTGGACGATGTCTTCTGCGGTGGCGTCGTCACGTGCGATACGCCGGGCAACACCCAGCAGGCGCGCGCCTTCGTGATCGTAGAGCGCCTGCAGGGCCCGCCGGTCACCCTGTGCACAGGCTAACAGGCAGCGGTGGAAGTCGAAGGGAGTGGCCGGCGAGTTCAACGTGTGTGGCTTCCTTGTGTAAGGCAAGTACCCCGGCCATCCAGCCGGGGGGCTTGCCATCGAGCGTAGATCATCACTCGCAGGGCGTTGGGTCAGGTGCGTGTCACTTGGCTGTCCAGAACACATAGTCAGCCTGGTACTGGACGACCTGCCTGGCACCTTTGTTCTGCGCCGTGCAGTCGACTGACGGCGCCACACCGCCGCGGGTGGCCAGGCGCTGGATGTAGCTGACCCCCTGCATGGCGCCTTTGCCTTCGGCGGGGTTGGCCTTGACCAGTTGATAGGGGATGGCGCCTTTGTCCGCCGGTGCCACTGCCAACTGGGTGCCGGTGACTTTCGAGCCATCCTTGGCCTGCCAGGTAGCGGGTGGGCCAAAGTAGTCGCCCACCTGTTTACCGCCACGGTCATTGAGCACTGCCTTGGGGCCGACGAAAGTCCATTCGGTCTGACCGGGGGTGTTGGCCTTGTCGCGGCACTCGTAGGTGATCTCGCCGACGCCGACGGTTTCGAGCAGGACGCGATGGCCATCAGGGACTTTGACCGCTTCTGGCAGCGTGGTCTGGGCGTGGGCGGGCGGCAGCGCAAGGGCGAGGCTGCAGGCAAACAGGCAGGCGGAGTATTTGAAGTTCATGGGCAGTGCTCCTGAAAGTCATTGGGCTGGGCAGTCAAAGGCCGCCCACTGTCAATACCCGCCAACGGGCGGACTGGATGCACTGAATGAAAAAAAATGCGTAGCGAGATGAGCCTGCATGTGCTTGCCTACCCTCTCGAACGCGCGATGAGTCTCTTTGCTATCGCAGGACTGCTTTAACGCGCGCACCCCCGACAACCCCATGAGGACACTGCAAATGAAGCGTTTGTTACTGAGCCTGTTGCTTGCCGCATCGGGCGCTGCCCATGCCGGTATTCCGCTGTTGAACGCAACATGCCCCGGCAATATCGAGGTCCATGCCGATAAAGGTGGGCCTGTCTATATCAATGGCAAGGAAGCCACGCTGAAAAAATTCAATGACAACTATTTCGAGGCCAAAGGTGGCGGGGTAACGGTATCGTTGTCGATCAACCCGGACGGCTCGCCTGACGTCTCGTATACCGGTAAGAACAAAGCCAATGGCGTATGCCAGATCAAGGACTGACTGCGCGATTGCGCTGTTTGGCTGGCGCGGTGCCAGCGGGCTGAACCTGGGCGCTGGAACGAGAATTGCTGTGACCCCTGAGACATTGATCATGCGGAGTACGCAGAGATGACTCAGGATGACCGCTATTACATGATTTTCAGCGTGGTTGCTGTGCTGGTACTGGATCTGGCGGCGACTTATGTGTTTCTCAATGCCATTCCCTGACCCCGGTTATGGGTCAGGCCTTACGCGTAATCGGGGCCAACGCAGGGTGTGAGGAAAACGCCCCGAACCCTATATAGCAAACAAACCTGATGCCCTGTTGTCGTTGCGCAGTAACATGGGCATGAGAAAACCAAAAAAAGGGCAGGCTGCTTGGCAACATTTCCCAGTTTTCGAGGGGGCTGCAGGAGCGTGTCGCGTGAAAAACTCAAGTTCGCGAGCAGGTGTAATACTGTTATTCGGGGCAGCCTCGTTGTTCGTCGCAGGCTGTGCGCAAAACCCTGATGTGCGTGACAGCCACGATTATACCGCTGGCACTACCGTGAAAAGCCCACCCGCCTACCTGGGCTGCGTTAAAGGCGAGCTGCAAGGGAATGTGAAAACCTATGAAGTCGAGGGTGATAACGCGATTAGGCTTTTCGTCGACAGCACTGACCCCGACAAGGCAGAAGGCCTTGTAGAGTTGCGGGGCACGGGAACCGAGCGCCACTTCACGGCCTATCAACGTGATGCCTGGTACGACCATGGCAGGTTGCTGGATGCTGCACTGATGTGTTCAAAAGCGTAATCATCCAACCCCTCACCAATAGCCCGCCGTCGAGAGCGGGCTTTTTGTCTGCCGATCGCCTGCCCGGCAACGTTCAAAAAGGGCGGGTGGAGCCGGTATGGCCTGAGCAGCGTTGCTTTGCATTTGCCGGCCCCGCCCGTAATAATCGTTGTATTTGGATGGAGAGTCGCAGGTGGAAGCAAGAAGCGTAGTCGCCGAAATGTTCATTGGGATGCCGACGCATTTCTGGGTTTTGCCTGTTGCCGGCCTGGTTGCCTACTACGGGCTGAAGTGGTCCGCCAGATCCAGTAATCGTGCCACCCTGCTACAAGCCTCGACTTACCTGTTACTGCTGGCACTGGCAGTGCTGCCCAACGGCTTTTATGCACTGTTTCCTCCTGCGCCCGAGCCAGATGTGCTGTTGAATCAAACGCCGTTGCCCAACTACGCAGGGCGCTTCTACCTGGATGCGTTCTATGTCTTCAGTGGCTGGGCGCTGAGCAAAGTGGTCAAGTTAAAGTTCAGCTGAGTCGCAGTTCGCTAGCGGATGCGCTGACGGGATCAGTAATTGCATACCCCTTTGAAACCGGCGCATCTGGGGGACACGGCAATGCTCTCTGAAGATCTGTACATCATGTTCCTGTTTGTCGGCAGTGTGTTGGTCCTGGATATAGCAGCCATCGTATTGTACAGGGGAGCCAAGCCCTGACCCCGGGTTTGGCTCGCAATGGCGCCGGAGTATCCTCAGGGCTTCAGCTTTTCTCCTGTACCTGCAGCACCGACCCTTTGTCGTCAGTTGCCAGCAATCCGATGGCGTCGGTGTCGTCTGATTGTCGCTCGGCAAGGGGGACGTCCGGCGAGCGAAAGATACTATGGCCCTGTTCACCGGTTTTAAGGGTGACGAGCTTGCCGTTCTGATAGAAGAACTGAGTGTGGTTGGCGTTCGTTTGCATGGTATGAAGCCCTGCCGAGTCGTGGTGTGATGTCCCTCGGGAGTTTCACTGTTGCGGCGTGCCCCGGCTACTGGCAGAAATATCAGGTGCGCTACACTGATCCCGCTTTGGCGTCGTCCTGCAGCAAGACTTTGGTTGATTAGTAACGCGGCGTCACGCCCGTTAGAATGCAGCGTATCCATAACGGTCGATTGCAAATGCCAGACTTTCGTATTTTTATCGCCACTGTGTTGGTTGCCAGCCTCGCCGGTTGCGCAAGCCCCGGCAAACCCACTGCCAGCAAACTGACCAAAAAATCGCCGCAGCAGTACGCCGCCTGTGTCCTGCCAAAATGGCAGGCGCTGGCCCCACAGGCCACGCAGAAGTCAATAGCCCACGGCTACCGGCTCACGGCGCCAAGCGCCGTGGCAAGCGACGATGTGCTTGATGTGGTTGACGCTCACGAGGGCAGCCGCGCGACCTTCTACAAGGGCAGCTTTCTGTCTGGCGACAAATTACGCCAGGCTGCCAAGCAATGCCTGGATTGAACCCGTGCCCCGAGCGGGTTGAGCCGCCCCGATCTCCTGCAGTTACCCCAACTCATCCCGCTTGTTCAAATGCTCGCATTTCACCTGTGCCTCCGTGCGGCTCGGATAGCTCGGCTTGAGCCGCTCCTTTGCCTGATTGTCATAAATGTCGAACCCTCCACACACGGTAGCGGCGTAGTAGCGGCTGCCAACGCGGAACGATTCCTTTTCGATCGGCACAGCGGGAACGATAACGAATCTTGGTTGCATTTTTCGTGCCTCCCCAGGCAGAGATTTAAGTATTAGTCTCACCGATCGCAAGCATCAAGCAGGCTCATGACGAAAGGCACTTGGCAACCATCGGTCGCCTCGGTAATGGTCATCGCTATTCCTGAATCGCACCAGGGGAACACTTTTTCACCGGGGTGGTCTGTTATAGCAGTTGGACCAGCCGGTATTAGCCAGGCTGAAACCCCGCCAAACAAGGGAATGGCGGTTGACTTAAGTTCACCCAGGTAAAGTTAGGTAAAAGCGGCCACGGCATATACACGGATCAGTATTGTGGTTTGTACTGTCCGGTTAAAGATGCCATTGATGAACATACTTCCGTCGCAGCCAAGCGCTGAACGCGGGGCGTTCTCCGGTTTCGAGGCGTGTCGCAATTCCCAGCAGGGCCCCGTGGTGATCCTCGCCTCCGGCGCTTCTGCCAAACATTTTCCGCTGGGCGAGTTTGCGCACTTGCCCATCATCGCCATGAATGGGTCGGTCGCCATGACCGCCGAACACGGCATCAAACCCTTCTTCTACGTGTGCACCGACAAAAGCTTTTGCCAGCAACAGCCGGCCTTGTTCGCCACTGCCATGCGCGACAGCGAACGCCTGGCCCTGTGGCCAGAGCAGTATGCGCGTGCTGATGTGCCAGCCCACACTCAGTGTTATGCCTTGCACAAAGCCGATATGCCGAGCCTGCTGGACGGTTTGCGCGGCCAGGGTGACAGTTGCGTGTGCAACCGGGCACTGTGGAGCAAACGCAGCCGCTCGATCGCCTTCAGTAAAGACCTCGCCCATGGCTTTTTCGATGCCCGCACGGTGGCTTATGTGGCCTTGCAGTTGGCCTATCACCTGGGCTTCGAGGACGTGTTGCTGGTGGGGGTAGACCTCGACCAGAGCGTCGGGCGCTTTTACGAGGACGGCCAGGGCCCGTCTTCGCCGTGCGGGCTCGACCAACATTGGGACAGCCGCATCCTGCCGTCGTTGAAGCTGATGGCCAGGGAAGTGGTCAGCGAGCATTTCCACGTCTACAACCTATCGGCAACATCGCGCATTCCCGCTGAGCTGATCCCCAAGGTCACGCTCAGCCAGGCGCGGCACATTGCCGGCTGCGCAATGAACTGAGCAAGAAAGCGGGTGCATCAAGGACTGTGGATGCGTACAGTGGGCCGATCGCAACTTGCAGGAGCCCGCTATGTCCAGCGCATTCACGATCATGCCATCGCCTGTCGGTATGCTGACCCTTGTGGCCCGTGGCAATTGCCTGGCAGCCGTATTGTGGGAAGAGGAGCGGGAAAACCGCGTTCGCCTGGGCGCACTGCACCGGGACGACCAGTGCCCGGTACTGCGGGAAACCGCGCGCCAGCTGGGCGAGTACTTTGACGGCAAGCGCCAGCGTTTCGAGCTGGCGCTTGACTTTGCCGGTACTGAGTTCCAGCGCCAGGTGTGGGCCGCATTGCTGGCGATACCGTTCGGCGAAACCCGCAGCTACAGCGATATTGCCCGGCAGCTCGGCAACCCCAGGGCGGTACGCGCGGTTGGCGCTGCCAATGGCCGCAACCCGATTTCGATCATCGCCCCCTGTCACCGGGTAATCGGCGCGTCGGGCAGCCTGACCGGCTTTGCTGGTGGCCTGCCGGCCAAGCAGTATCTGTTGGCGCTGGAAGGGCGGCAAAGCCTGCCGCTGGACCTGTAAGGCGTCAACCGAACCCGCTGGCGATCAGGCAGGCCAGCACGGCCAGCACCGAGCCGGCGATCAGGGTGTATTGCCGCCGGGCCTGACGTGCGCGGGGCTCGACCTCACGCAGGTACTCGCCGGGCGTAGGCGCATCGGGCCGATGGCGCAAGCCCTCGGCCACATCGGCAAGTTGACCCTGAATCAGCAAGCCGACCAGGCAGTAGGTGCAGGCGTAACTCAGCAACGCTAGAAACAGATAGATCATGCAAGGTACGGGGCCAAGGGCAGGGTGATCGCGCTGGCACTGCGGGTGTCGAGTACGATCAGCCCTTCACTGTGGTCATCCAGGCTGGCCAGCAAGTGCCCCTGGCTGTCCCATGCTGCAGAACCGCCAGCACCGATGAAGGTGTCGGCCGGCCCCACACAGTTGGCCATCAACACCGGCATGCCCAGCTCACGTGCCACCTCTGGGTAGTGCGCATATCCCTCGCGGATACCCTTGGCGGTTTTCGCAACGCTGACCAGGTACAGGTCGGCACCGCGCTCGCGGGCCACGGCGGCATGCGCCATGAACATCGATTCGTAGCAGATCGCCGGTGCCACCCGGTGTTCACCCACCTCCAGCAGCAATGCCTGATCACCTGGGGTGAAGTAAGGCAGCTCATCATCATGCAAGCGCTGCTTGGCATAGGCCTGGCGCGGCGCCTCAGGGCAGAAGATGGGCATGCCGATGCGTATGCCGTCGGGCGTCGGCAATGGCAGGCCCACGGCAACGGTAATGCCCAAGCGGTCGCAGGCTGCCTGCAGCGGGTCCAGGCGCGCGGAGGTGACGGGCAGGGCGGCCTGGCGCGCCACACTCGGCTCATAGCCGGTCAGCGACAGCTCGGGGAACACCACCAGTTCGGCACCCAGGGCCGCGGCCTGCTCGATGCAAACCAGATGGCGCTGGAGGTTGCCTGGCAAATCGCCCTTGAGCGACGCCAGTTGTACGGCGCACAGTTTCATCAGAACCATTCCCTGGTGAAGATTGACGTGCCGAGCATACTATCGGCACCAACGCCTGTTCCAGTGAAGGGTTTTTCAGGAAGCCTGGGGTGCGTAGCAAAACGCCCCCCGACCTGCGCAGCCACGGTACCTTGTGCCATGCTGTCCAGTGACAGCGCCATGCGCACGGCCCGCGCGAAGCCGGGCAGGGTGCTACCAGCGGAGGAACACTGTAATGGCACGGTTTCGGCGGATGATCGCCAATATCCGGGGACGGGATCTGGCCGTGGGCGATATCCATGGCCACTTCCAGCGCCTGCAGCAATGCCTGGATGCGGTAGGGTTCGATCCGGCGGTGGACCGCCTGTTCAGCGTAGGTGACCTGGTCGACCGTGGGCCGCACAGCGAGGCAGCGCTGGAATGGCTGGCACAGCCTTGGTTCCATGCCGTCCAGGGCAATCATGAGGCCTTGGCAATCACCCGCGTGCGCGGTGGGCGGCTCGACCTGGGCATGTACCGCGCCGCCGGGGGGGGGTGGTTCCTCGACTTGCCGCGGCGCGAGCAACTGCGTTTCGTGGAGCGTTTCGAGCAGTTGCCGATTGCCATGGAAGTGGAGAGTGCGGACGGTCTGGTAGGCCTGCTGCATGCCGACAGCCCGTTTGCCGACTGGGCAGTCTTACGCTCCTGGCTGGAGCTGGATGACGACCCTGAGGTGCGCCAAGTGTGCCAGTGGTCGCGTCGGCGCCTTAAAGAGGGAGACACCCAACCGGTGCAGGGCCTGCGAGCCCTGCTGGTCGGCCACACCCCGGTGCTGGAGGCCAAGCTGCTAGGCAATGTGTGGCACCTGGACACGGGGGGCTGGGCCAGCGGTCATTTCACCTTGGTCGACATGCGCACCTTGCAACGGGTCAGCCCAGAGCCAGATGCAGCAACAACGCCCCCGCCAACATCACCAGCATGACCCCCGAGGCCCGCTCCAGCCACGGCAGGCTGCGAGCGAATCGCCGCAGTACCCGCTGGTTGCCGATGGCCACGGCGACCAGCAAGTCCCAGAGCAGGACGATGCTGAACATCCATAGGGCGTAGGCCGTTTTCCAGCCGGGGCTGACGCTGGCGACCATGCTGGCCAGGCTGGCATAGAACAGCGCGTTCTTGGGGTTGAGGATGCCGGATAGGAAGCCCATGCCCAAACTGCGCCACCAGCCATGCACCCGCTGGCTGCCGGCGACTGAGCCCAGGCTGGTTTGCCCGGCATGGCGCAGGAACAGCACGCCGATGTACAGCAGGTAGCTGGCGCCGGCCAGTTGCAGGGTGGTGAACAGCAGGCTGCCCTGCTGCAGTACCGAAAGCCCGGTGAAGGCGATGACAATGAACGCGCCATTGGCCAGCGCTATGCCCAGGCAGGCGCCGCTGGCGATGCGCCAGCCGCTGTTGATCGCGTTGCGTGCGACCAGGAAAAAGTCCGGGCCAGGTGAGAGCAGGGCAAGAAAGTGGGCCAGGGCGATGATCATGAATTGTTGCATTGGGGGCGGCTCTGCGGAAAAACCGCAGTCTGCTGCCGGGCCCATTCTGGCGTATTGAACAATATTGCACCTGCAGCAGCCTTCAGTTTCCGCGGTACTGCCCCGGCGTAACCCCCACATGGGCCTTGAACACTCGCTGGAAATGGCTTTGGTCAGCAAAGCCAAGCTGGTAGGCCACTTCCGCCAGGGCCAGCCCTTCACTCAACAGTTGCCGCCCGCGATTGACCCGGGCATTGAGCAGGTAGGCATGCGGGGTAAACCCGGTAGCCGCTCGAAACGCGCGGATCAGTTGATAGCGCCCAAGCCCGGCCTCCCGCGCCAATACCTCCAGGCTCAATTGCGCAGGGTCCTGGTGTTCGATGCGTGCAAGCAACCCGTTCAAGGTGGCGGCTTTCAGGACGGGGGCCGCTGCCAGCGGTGGGTGCGCGGCAACGTCCAGGTCCCCCAGAAAGGCAATCAGCGCCGCATCTTTCTCGCCGTTGCAGGCACTGGAAAACAGTAACCTGTTCAGTGCGCAGAACTGCCGATATACCTCAGCCTCCCTGCAGATACGCACCGGTTCGCCGGCTTCGATACCGCCAAAGCCCGACTCCAGGCGTAACTGCGTCAGCCAGTCGGCATCCACATGCAGCATCTGATAGCTCCACGCCAGGCCGGGGGCCGGGTTGCAGGCATGCACGCGGTGGGCCGGGACCAGTACCAGCGTGCCGGGCGCCAAGTGATGCTGCCCGTCGGCAGCCCCGGTGAAATGGCTGCGGCCAGCATCCACCGCACCGATGGAAAACGTCGGGTGGCTGTGGGCCTTGTAGCAGGCCCGGCTGTGGCAGGCGCGCCGGCTTTCGACATGTGCCAGGGCCGGGTCGCGCCACAGGGCGGCGTGGGAACGGGGCATTACAGGCTCCTCGGTATTGTCGGCAGGGTAACAGGTGCCGCGCACCCGTACAGTTTTTATCGCTGGCTGTTACTTGACCGCAGGGCCCGGAACGCGCCGAAATAGAGGGCTGTTGTCAGAGGAAAACGAGAATGGACCTTTCAAGCCTGCTGCTTTTCATCCCTGCCTGCTTTGCCTTGAACATGGCGCCAGGGCCCAACAACCTGTTGTCACTGCACAACGCCAGCCGTTACGGCCTGCGCACCGCCTGTGTGGCCGGCGCCGGCCGTATCCTTGCCTTCTGCGGCATGATCGCCCTGGCAGCGATGGGCCTGGCAGTGGTGTTGCATACCAGCGAATACCTGTTCCTGGCCATCAAGGTGGTGGGCGCGGCCTACCTGTTCTACATCGCCTGGCAACTGTGGCGCGCACCTGTGAGCGAGGCCGTGGTGGCAAGCGATCACCCAGGCGGCACTTGGCGCCTGGCGCGCCAGGAGTTCTGGGTGGCGGCCGGCAACCCCAAGGCCATCCTGATCTTCACCGCCTTCCTGCCGCAGTTCGTCTCGGTCGGTAGCAGCACCCCGGTGAGTGAGCAGTTCCTTTGGCTGGGTGTGTTGTTCCTGCTGCTGGAATGGGCGGCCATTGCCATCTACTCAGGCCTGGGCGCCTACATGCAGCGCTGGTTCAGCCAGCCCGGCCCACGCCGGATGTTCAACCGGGTCAGCGCTTCCTTGCTGGGTTGCGCGGGCCTCGGTCTGCTGGCTGCGCGCCGCTAGAACTGCCAGCGCACGCCCAGGTTAACGCCGCTGGCTTCCTGCTGGCGGCTGTCCAGGTTGGCGGTGTACTGCACGCCGCCATGCAGGCTCAGCGCTTCGTTGACCTGCGCGACCACACCGCTTTCCAGTTGCACTGAGGTATAGCGGTAATCGGTCTTGATCTTGTCTGCGTCATCGAAGCTCAAGGTGTCGCGCCCACCGTCGCCGTGCCACAGGTTGACCTGCGCATAGGGCTGCAACAGGCGCCCGCTGCTCCCCGTGAACGCACCCTCCAGGCGCAGGCCCAAGCGGCCGGTCAGCTCGACCTGGGCGTCATGACGGATGCGCGAGACGCTGTCGCTGGCGCTGTCCAGCGTGACCTTTTGCGCAATCAGTTGAGCTTGCGGTTCCACGCGCCAGCGCTCGGACAGGGTGATGGGGTAGCCCGATTCCAGTGAAGCTGTCCAGGCGTGGCCGTCGAGGTTCAGCGTGTCGCCACGCTCGGAGCGGGCGCGGCCATCCAGGCGGGTGTATTGCAACACCGCGTCCAGGTACGCGCCCTGTGGCCCGACCAGCGTCCAGTAGGTGCCCACGCTGTCGCCATCGAGTTTCAGGTCGCCCACGCTGCGGTCGTGAACGGCCAGGGCAAACCCTTTGACGTCGGCGTCCAGGCGGCTATGGCTTACGTAGATACCGACATGCTGGCGGTAACCGTTCTCGCCAACCTTGGCATACAGGTCCTGGCCCACCTTGAAACCGTACAGGTCGCCATCCAGGCTCGGGCTGACCGTGCCGCTCCATTGCTGGCGCAGCGTGCCGCCGTAGGCTTGCCCCCAGCTGGCGGGCAGGGCGCTTTCACCCTGCAGTAACAGCTGGTCGCCCTGGCGTTGGTGGAAGGTGCCCAATGCCTGACGGGCGATGATCGCGGCACCCCGTGGCGCGGCGGCATACACCGGGACCTCGGGGCGGTACAGCGGCAGGCTTTGGCCCTGCACCGGCGCCGGCAGCTCGGCCTGGCCGGGCGCTGGCGCAGCGACGGGCGGGGTGACGGCCGGGGCGATCACGGGCGGCTCGCCCGGTGCCGGCACAGGGGCTGGGGCGGGTGGCGCAACCAGCGTCGAGCGCAGGTACCAGCTGTTTTCACTGCCGGCAGTGACGCCCCCTTTGAACAGCCGATAGTCGTAGGCTCCGGCCGATAGCCTTTGGGTCTGTACAAAGGCGGTGGCCGTGCTGGTGGCGCCGTCACGGGCTTCGACCACCTGGATGCCGTTCTGCGCCGTCGCCGCACCTGCGCCGTTGAGGTTGTTGATGAGCACCTGGGTAGAGCCGGCGATGGCGCCGCGGCTGACCACCAGGCGATCGGAAGCAGCGCCATCGCCGGCCAGCACGCTGTTCAGGCGCAGGGTGCCGTTGATGCCGGTGTAATCGCCCTCGATGCGCAAGCGGCCCATGGCATCATTGCCGGCGGTGAGGTCAAGTGTGCCTGCGTTGCTGATTGCGGCGCGCTGGCCTGGGGCAAACGCAGTGATCACCCCTTGGCGTGACGTGATGCGGCTGCTGGCGTCGAGGGCGAGGCTGCCCGTGCTGCTGTTGCTGTCGCCCAGTACCAGCGTGTCATCCAGTGCCAGCCGGCTGCCGTTGTTCAGCGCCACGCGTTCCCAGTTCACATAGTGGGCACCGCCTGCCGGCTGGCTGGCATCGAACGTCAGGCTGTCGTTACCTTCGCCGCCGTCCAACGTGATACTCAGCACCTCGGGCGTAAGGCCTTTGAGCAGTGCCGTGTCATCACCTGGGCCGGCATCCACGCGCCCGACAATACGGCCTCCGTCCCAGGTGAAGCGGTCGTTGCCAGAGCTCAGCAACACATCGCCGCCAACCTGGCCACCGTGTACCAGCACCTGGTCGTCGCCACCGCTGACGCTGATGTTGCCACCGATGTTGCCCTCGAAGACTTCGATGTAGTCCTTGTCGAAGGCCGTGATGACATTCCGGTCGACGCTGCCGCCACGCATGATGAAGGTGTTCTCGTCCAGCCGCATGTTGACGTTGCCGATACGTCCGTCGTCCATTTCGGCATAGTCGCCGCTGTCGAACGTGCCCCTGATCCAGCCGCCGCTCATGTGAAAGGTGTCCAGGCCATCACCCTGGTTGAGGTTGCCTTCGATGACGCCGCCGCTCATGACGAAGTCATCGATGCCGGCGCCCTGGTTGACGTTGCCGCCGATGCTGCCAGAGCCCATGTCGATGCTGTCTTTGCCGGCGCCGAAGGTTACGTCGCCGGTAATGGCGCCGCTACCGGATGCCGGGAATACCAGGCGGTTATCGCCGCTGCTGTCCACCAACGCGGGTGCGGTGCCGCTGTCACAGGTGTAAGTGTCGTTACCCGGGCCGGGTGCGAAGGTGCAATTTGCTTGGGCGGGCGTGACCATGCCCAGCAGCGGGAGCGAACCCAGGGTCAGCATCAGGCGTAGACGCATCAGGAAAACCTCCATTCACCAGGGAAACCTGCGCACCACGCGTGGTGCACAGGGTTACCGGGGTTGTATAGAGGAGTGCGTCACGACCACAACTGGCAAAAATGTCAGGTGGCAAAGGGCTAGCGCGTTAGTCGCGGTAGAACGTTTGCACCAGGTGGTAGCCGAATTTGCTCTTGATCGGCCCGTGTACCACACGCAAAGGCTTCTTGAAGATCACCTGGTCGATGGCGCCGACCATCTGCCCGGGGCGAATTTCGCCCAGGTCACCACCGCGCTTGCCCGATGGGCAAAGAGAGCACTTTTTGGCGAGCACGTCGAAAGCCTCACCGTTGGCGATGCGCTGCTTGAGCTTTTCGGCTTCGTCAGCGGTCTTGACCAGTATGTGGCGGGCTTGGGCTTTCATGGGCTACCTGTGCATCGGGGAAAAAGGCGGCATTATGCCTGATTGAATCCCGTTGAAGCGATCGCGCCCAAATGGCCGCGATGAATGTCAGCTCTTCAGCTCAGCGCGATCGCGAAACTGATCAAGCGCCTCCGGGTTGGCCAGGGCATCGGTGTTCTTCACCGGCCGCCCATGCACCACATCGCGAATCGCCAGTTCCACCAGCTTGCCACTGATGGTGCGCGGTATGTCGCTGACCTGGGCGATCACCGCCGGCACATGGCGGGGCGTGGTGTACTGGCGTATCACCTGGCGGATGTGCTGGCGCAAGGCTTCATCCAGCTGCAGGCCGTCTTGCAGGCGCACGAACAGCACCACCCGCACATCCCCGTTCCAGTCCTGGCCGATGGCCACGCTTTCCACGACCTGTTCGACTTTTTCCACCTGGCGGTAGATCTCCGCCGTGCCAATGCGCACGCCGCCCGGGTTGAGCACGGCGTCGGAGCGACCGTGGATCACCATGCCCCCGCTGGCACGCTGCTCGGCGTAGTCGCCCTGGGCCCACACACCCGGAAACTGGCTGAAGTAGGCATCGTGGTAACGGCGACCGTCCGGGTCGTTCCAGAAACCGAGTGGCATCGAGGGGAAGTTGCGCGTGCACACCAGCTCGCCTTTTTCGTCCACCACGGGCTGACCCTGCTCGTTCCACACCTCCACCGCCATACCCAGGCCCTTGCACTGGATTTCGCCACGACGCACAGGCAGGGTCGGGTTGCCCAGCACGAAGCAGGAGACAATGTCCGTACCGCCCGACATGGACACGAGCCACAGGTCGGCCTTGATCTTGTCGTACACATAGTCATAGCTGTGCGGTGACAGCGGCGAGCCGGTGGACAGCAGCAGCCGCAGGCTGGTCAGGCAGTGGCTGGTGGCAGGTTCCAGGCCTGCCTGCTCAAGCGCCGCCAGGTACTTGGCGCTGGTACCGAAAGCGTGGATACCCTCGGCCTCTATCAGGTCCAGAAGGCGCCCGGGGCCTGGGTGGAACGGCGAGCCGTCGTACAGCACCAGCGTGGCACCCACCGCCAGGCCGCTGGCCAGCCAGTTCCACATCATCCAGCCGCAGGTGGTGTAGTAGAACAGCACGTCATCGGCCTTCAGGTCGTTGTGCAGGCCGTGTTCCTTGAGGTGCTGCAACAGCACGCCTCCGGCGCGATGGACAATGCACTTGGGGACGCCAGTGGTGCCACTGGAATAGAGGATGTACAGCGGGTGGTCGAACGGCAGCGGGGTGAAACGGGGCTCGCCGCCGGGCTGGAAGAAGTCATCCCACAGGCTGACGTTGGCTGCCTGGAATTCGTCGGCACGCGTGCCTTTGCGGGTATGGGGCACCACGATCAGTTGCTCCAGGCCAGGCAACTGCGCACACACCTGGTTGACCTTGGTCACCTGGTCGATGGCCTTGCCAGCATACTCGTAACCGGCGCAGACGATCAGCAGCTTGGGTTCGATCTGGCCGAAGCGGTCGATGATGCCGTGCACGCCAAACTCGGGCGAGGAGGTAGACCAGACCGCGCCAAGGCTGGTGCAGGCGAGCATGGCCACCAGTGTTTGCCAGGTGTTGGGCATGATGGCGGCTACCCGGTCGCCCGGGACGATACCTGCAGCCTTGAATGCCGTTTGCAGCCCGGCCACCTGTGCGGCCAGTTCGGCATGGGTAAACACTTCGCGTTGGCCGTCTTCGCGCACGGCGACCACGGCCGGGCGGTCGTCGCGGCGGCGCAGCAGGTGTTCGGCAAAGTTCAGGGTGGCATTGGCGAACCACTGCGCATCGGGCATTTGCGGCCCTTCGCTGAGCACCTGGTTGGGCGGAGTATGCCAATGAACGTGGAAATACTCGGCCAGGGTTTGCCAGAAGGCGGGGCGCTGTTCGATGCTCCAGCCGTGCAGGGCCTGGTAGTCGTTGAGTTGCAGGTTGTAGCGCAGGTTGACCCGGCGGCGGAAGGCATCCATCCGGCTGGCCTCGATCTGCGTTGTGGACGGGCGCCAGAGCACATCGTTCATGCCGAATCTCCTTTACCGGAACAAAAACAGGCTCAGGGCAGGATCAGCCTTGTGGTGCGAAGAGGCTGACCCTGCAGAGAAAGCGGTCCTGCCTACTCTACTTTAGCCTTCTGCACATCCTGCGATGCCGACCACACGCGGTAACGCACTTCGACATCCTTGGGCACATACACCACCACCGGCAGCTTGCTGTTGTAGCGCAGCAGGAAGCCATCGCCGACCACCGGCACGAAGGCCTCGGTCTTCTTGCTGTCCGGGCAGGCCATCAGCGTGCTGGCCGGGCCGCTGACGTTGTCCAGGCGGTAGTAATCGTAGCCCCAGCCTTCCAGGGTGCGTGCTTCCAGGTTGCCGCCCAGGCGCTGACGATTGCAGTCGACCTGCAGCGTCTTGCCAGCCAGGATTTCCAGTTTATAGGCCGACTCGTCGGCCTGGGCCGGCAGGTGGATAACCTGCCGGGTGAAGCCTTTTTCCGCCTCGGGGTAGGGCGCGATGTCCTTCAGGCTGGCGGCCATCGCAGGTGCGGCGGCGGCCAGGCTCAGGGCCAGAATCGCGGTCATTGGGGTAGGGCGCATAAGGCCTCCTTGCTGATAAACGAATGCGGGACCGTTGCCAGGCCCAGGCCGCCCGTCACTGGGCCAACCAGCCACCGTCGACGTTCCAGGCGGCGCCGCGAACCTGGCTACCGGCCTCGCTGCACAGGAAGAGTACCAGCTCACCGAGGTGTTCGGGGGTGACGAAGGCCAGCGATGGTTGTTTTTCTGCCAGCAGATCGTGCTGCGCTTGCAGCCGATCTCCACCCTGGGCCGCACGATCGTCGATCTGCTTTTGCACCAGCGGTGTCAGCACCCAGCCTGGGCAAATGGCATTGCAGGTGACGTGACTGGTGGCGGTTTCCAGGCCTACCACCTTGGTCAGGCCGACCACACCATGCTTGGCTGCCACGTAGGCTGCCTTGCCCATCGAACCGACCAGGCCATGCACCGAAGCGATATTGATGATGCGCCCCCAGTTGCGCGTGCGCATGCCCGGCAGCGCCAGGCGTGTGCCATGGAATACGGCCGACAGGTTCAGGGCGATGATCTTGTCCCAGCTTTCTGGCGGGAACTGCTCAACCGGTGCCACATGCTGGATACCGGCGTTGTTGACCAGGATGTCGACGCCGCCGAATTCACGTTCGGCCAGGTTGAACAAGGCCTCGATCTGGATCACCTCCGACAGGTCGGCCGGGTGATGCACAACCTTCACCCCGTGCCGGGCCATTTCCGCCATGGCGGGGCCCGGGTCGCCAAAGCCGTTGAGCACGATGTTGGCGCCAGCCCGGGCCAATACCTGGGCGATGCCCAGGCCAATGCCGCTGGTGGAACCGGTGACGAGTGCAGTTTTGCCTTCAAGGGTCATGCCATGCTCCTTAGACGATGCCAGTGGCGTAGAACGTGGCGATCACCACGAACACCGCCAGGGTCTTGATCAGGGTAATACCAAAAATGTCCTTGTAGGCCTCGCGGTGGGTGAGGCCAGTCACCGCCAGCAAGGTGATCACCGCGCCGTTGTGCGGCAGGGTGTCCATGCCGCCGCTGGCCATGGCGGCCACCCGGTGTAGCACTTCCAGCGGGATGTCGGCCGCGTGGGCGGCGGCAATGAAGGTGTCGCCCATGGCCGCCAGGGCGATGCTCATGCCGCCCGAAGCAGAGCCGGTGATGCCGGCCAGCAAGGTCACGGTGATGGCTTCGTTCACCAAGGGGTTGGGGATGCCGCGCAGGGCATCGGCCAGCACCAGAAAACCCGGCAGCGAGGCGATAACCGCGCCAAAGCCGTATTCCGAGGCGGTGTTCATGGCTGCCAGCAAGGCACCACCCACCGCGCTTTTGGTGCCTTCGGCCAGGCGTGTACGAATGGCGCCAAAGGCGCACACCAGGACCATCAGGATGCCCACCAACAACGCGGCCTGCACAGCCCAGATGGCCGTCAGCTTGGCCACGTCGCTTTGTACCGGTGCGCTCATGCCTGGCAATTGCAGGCTGTGACTGGGGCCGTACCATTGTGGTATCCAGTGGGTGAACACCAGGTTCATCACCCCCACCAGTATCAGCGGCGACAGCGCCAGCCAGGGGTTGGGCAGGCTCAGGTCGGCAGCGGTTTCCGGTTCGTTGCGCAAGTCGGTGCCATAACCTTCACCGGCGCGCAGGGCCTTGTTGCGCTGGCGCTGCAGGTAGGCCATGCCGGTAAGGAACACGAACAGCGTGCCGATCAGGCCCAGCCACGGTGCGGCCCAGGCGGTGGTGTTGAAGAAGGTGCTGGGGATGATGTTCTGGATTTGTGGGGTGCCGGGCAGGGCGTCCATGGTGAACGAGAATGCGCCCAGGGCGATGGTGGCCGGGATCAGGCGTTTGGGGATATTGCTCTGACGGAACATTTCGGCGGCGAACGGGTACACCGCGAACACCACCACGAACAGCGAAACACCGCCGTAAGTGAGCAGGGCACAGACCAGTACGATGACCAGCATCGCCTGGCGGGTGCCGAGCAGGCGGATGGCCGCGGCGACGATCGAGCGGGAGAAGCCGGACAGCTCGATCAGCTTGCCGAACACCGCGCCCAGCAGGAATACCGGGAAGTACAGTTTGATGAAACCGACCATTTTCTCCATGAACACCCCCGTGAACGCAGGGGCGACGGCAGCCGGGTCGGTGAGCAGCACAGCGCCGAGGGCGGCGATGGGGGCGAAGAGGATTACGCTGTAACCGCGGTAGGCGGCCAGCATCAGCAAGGCCAAAGCGGCGAGTGCGATGAGCACGGTCATCGGGGTGGGTCTCCTGGGTGAGTCTTGTTTTTATCGTTGAACAGGAGATAGCGGGAATCGTGCCAACTATGTAACTGGCTGATTTGTAAGGGTTAAAGGGTTTTGTTAGAAGTCTATGTCTACCTTCAGAGACGCCAGGGGCTGCGTTACAGCCCATCGCTGGCTTGCCTGTGATAAAGGGCGCACCTCTGGCGGCAATCTCAAATCAGAAACAAAAGTCTCCAATCAGAGACCAAGTGCCGCCATCTTCTTGTACAGCGTCGACCGCCCCAGCCCTAAGGCTGCCGCGGCCTCTGGGACTTTTCCTCCCTGTTCGGCCAGCGCCCCGGCAATCAGGCTGCGTTCAAAGGCCTCGCACGCGTCACGGTAGCGCTGTCGGACGGGCGCTTCAGCCAGCGGGCTCAATGGCCCCAATGCCGCACGCAGGTCCGCCACCCCCAACCGGGGCTGATCCGCCAGCAGGGTCGCGCGCTCCAGCACATTGCGCAGCTCGCGAATGTTCCCCGGCCACGCATGCCTGGCCAGCAGTTGCTGCGCTTCAGCTTCCAGCTCGTACTGGCTGCCCAGCTCAGCCAATATGGCCTCGCACAGCGCGGGCAGGTCCTCAAGCCGTTGTCGCAACGGCGGGACTTCGATCGGCAGCACATTCAGCCGGTAATACAGGTCGGCGCGGAAGGCCCCGCGGGCCATGGCAGCCTGCAGGTCGATGGAGGTGGCGGCAATGATGCGCACATCGCTGCGCAGCATCTGGTTCGATCCTACCGGTTCGTATTCCTTTTCCTGCAACACCCGCAGCAGCTTGCTCTGCAGGGCCAGCGGCATGTCGCCGATCTCGTCGAGGAACAGCGTGCCGCCTTCGGCCAGTTGCAGCTTGCCGCTGCGGCCTTTGCGGTCAGCGCCGGTAAAGGCACCCGGCGCGGTGCCGAAGAATTCGGCTTCCAGCAACGTCTCGGGGATGGCGGCGCTGTTGATGCTGACAAAGGCTTTGTGTGCCCGTGCTGACGCTGCGTGAATGGCGTGGGCCAGCAGCTCCTTGCCGGTGCCGGTTTCGCCCAGCAGCAACACGGGCGAATCACTGCCGGCGCCACGCCGGGCGCGTCGCTTGGCTTCCAGGCTGGGCGCGCTGCTGCCTACGAACTGGGCGAAGCTGTATTTGGCCTGGCGGGCGCGCAGTTGCGAGCGGGTCGAGGCCAGTTCCTGCTGCATGCTGGCGTAGCGCTTGAGCAGCGGCGACAGGCTGCGCAGTTCGTCGAACAGGGCAAAGCCAATGGCACCGATCAGCGCGCCCTGGTCATCGTGGATGGGCAGGCGCATGACCACCAACGGCTCGTTCGGCGTGTCGAGCATGTCCAGCAGGATGGGGCGGCCATTGCTCACCACGTCGCGCATCAGGCTGCCGGGGATCACTGTTTCGCACGGCTGGCCGATGGCACTGGCAGCGTCGGCCAGGCCAAAGCGCCGAGCGTAGCGTTCGTTCATCCAGACGATGCGCGCCTGGCGGTCGACGATCACCGTGCCTTCGCTGGATTGTTCGATGATCTCGAACAGCGAGCGGATTGCCAGTTGCCGTACCTGGGGGTAGTCCTTGAGGCTGTTGCTGTCGTGCATGGGTGAACATCCTGAATCATGTATTGGCACAAGCCCGCGAAAAGGCCTGGCCTGAAAACTCATCGTCGGGGGTCAAACGCCTCACGCAAGGCATCCCCGATAAACACCAGCAGTGACAGGATCACCGCCAGCGCAAAGAACGCGGTAAAGCCCAACCACGGCGCCTCCAGGTGCTGCTTGCCCTGGGTCACCAGCTCGCCCAGCGAGGCGCTGCCCGCTGGCATGCCAAAGCCCAGAAAGTCCAGCGCGGTCAGTGTGGTAATCGCCCCGGTCAGCATGAACGGCACATAGGTCAGCGTGGCATTCATGGCATTGGGCAAGATATGCCGCACCATTACCTGACTGTCCGGTAACCCCAACGCCCGCGCTGCCTTTACATACTCCAGGTTGCGCCCACGCAGGAACTCGGCGCGCACGACGTCGACCAGGGTCAGCCAGGAGAACAGCGCCATGATCCCCAGCAGCCACCAGAAATCCGGTTCGACGAAACCGCTGAGGATGATCAACAGATACAACACGGGCAACCCCGACCATACCTCCAGCAAGCGCTGGCCGAGCAGGTCGACCCAGCCCCCGTGGTAGCCTTGCAGGGCGCCTGCCGCCACGCCAATGAGCACACTGACCACGGTCAGGGCAAAGGCGAACAGCAGCGATACCCGCGTGCCATAAAGCACCCGCGCCAGCACGTCACGGCCTTGGTCGTCGGTGCCTAGCCAGTTGCTGGCGCTGGGCGGGCTGGGGGTGGGCACCTGCAGGTCGTAATTAGGTGTGTCGGCACTGAACGGGATAGGTGCGAACAGCATCCAGCCACCCTGTTCAGCGATCAGTTGGCGCACATAGGCGCTGCGGTAGTCGGGCTGAAACGGCAGTTGCCCGCCGAACTGCTGCTCGGTGTAGCGTTTGAGCGCCGGAACGTACAGCTCGCCCTTGTAGCCCAGCAGCAGTGGCTTGTCGTTGGCCACCAGTTCGGCGCAAAGGCTCAGCAACAGAAGGCCGGCAAACAACCACAGCGACACCCAGCCCAGGCGGTGGCGGCGAAAACGTTGCAGGCGACGGCGCGACAGGGGCGATAGCATCAGTGCGCCCTCGTATCAAAGTCGATGCGCGGGTCGAGCAGGGTGTAAGACAGGTCACCGAGCAGGCGAATCAGCAGGCCCGCCAGGGTGAAGATGAACAGCGTGCCGAACACCACCGGGTAATCCCGCGATACGGCGGCCTCATAACTCATGCGGCCCAGGCCATCGAGCGAGAAGATCACCTCGATCAGCAACGAGCCGGCAAAAAACACCGTGATCAGCGCCTGTGGCAGCCCGGCCACCACCAGCAGCATGGCGTTGCGCAACACGTGGCCATACAGCACGCGGCGTTCGCTGAGGCCCTTGGCCCGGGCAGTGACCACGTATTGGCGGGAAACCTCGTCGAGGAAGGCATTCTTGGTCAGCAACGTGAGGGTGGCGAACCCACCGATCACCAGGGCCGCGACCGGCAGCACCAGGTGCCAGAAGTAGTCGGCGACCTTGCCCAGCAGGCTGAGCTCGTCGAAATTGTCCGAGACCAGGCCGCGCACCGGGAACCAGTTGAGCGAAGTGCCGCCGGCAAACAGGACGATCAGCAGCAATGCGAACAGGAACGAAGGCAGGGCGTAACCGATCACGATCAACGCGCTGCTCCAGGCATCGAAGCGGCTGCCGTGGCGCATCGCCTTGCGGATGCCCAGCGGAATCGACACCAGGTAGGTGATCAGCGTGGCCCAGAAGCCCAGCGACAGGGTGACCGGCAACTTGTCGAGAATCAGGTCGGTGACTTTGGCGCCGCGGAAGAAGCTGTTGCCAAAGTCCAGCCGGGCATATTGGCCGAGCATCAACCAAAGCCGCTCGGGGGCGGATTTGTCGAAGCCATACTGGCGCTTGATCTCTTCGATCAGTTTCGGGTCCAGGCCGCGTGTGGCCCGGGATTCGCCATGGACCACTTCAGTTCGCGCGCCGGGTGCGCCGCCACCGATGCCCTGCAGGCGCGCCACGGCCTGCTCCACCGGCCCACCCGGCGCGGCCTGGACGATGGCGAAATTGACCAGCAGGATTGCCAGCAGCGTCGGGATGATCAGCAACAGACGGCGCAGGATATAAGCGGTCATGGCGAGGCCTTCTGGCGTTCGGCCATCTGCGCGTTGGTCAGCGGGGTAGGGCTGACCTCCCACCAGGTGTCCAGGCCCTCGTCATAGGTGGCCTGGACCTTGGGCAGGCCGAAGCGGTTCCACCAGGCGGTGGAGCTGCCCGGCGGGTAGTAGTTGGGGATCCAGTAATAATTCCATTGCAGCACGCGGTCCAGGGCATGGGCGTGGCGCAGCATGTCGGCCTGGGTGTCGGCGCGGACCAGGCCGTCGATCAGGTGGTCTACGGCCGGGTCCTGCAAAACCATCAGGTTGTTCGAGCCGGGGTCGTGAGCGGCCGCCGAGCCAAAGTAGTTGTACAACTCGGCGCCCGGCGACAGGGTGACCGGGTAGCCGGTGACGATCATGTCGTAATCGCGCGCCATCAGCCGGTTGACGTACTGGGCCGAGTCGACATTGCGGATGTTCAGGCTCACGCCGATCTGGGCCAGGTTGCGCTTCCACGGCAGCAGCAGGCGTTCAAGGCCCGCCTGGCCATTGAGGAACGTGAACGCCAGCGGCGTGCCCTGGCTATTGACCAGGCGGTCGCCTTCGGGGTGCCAGCCGGCTTGTTCGAGCAGGGCCAGGGCCTGCAACTGCTGTTGACGGACGATCCCCGAGCCGTCGGTGACCGGGGCGGTGAACACCGTGGTGAACACTTCATCTGGCACTTGGCCGCGCAAGGAGCCGAGCAGCTTCAACTCGCCCGCATCCGGCAACTGGCGAGCGGCCAACGGCGTATTGGAGAACACGCTTTGCTGGCGGATGTACAGGTTGCGCATCATCTGCCGGTTGCTCCACTCGAAGTCCCATAACATACCCAGCGCCTGCCGCACACGGCGGTCCTTGAACTGCGGCTGGTCGAGGTTGAACACGAAACCCTGAGCCACTTGCGGTTTGGCCGGGCCCAGGTGGGCGCGCTGCAGGCGGCCGTCGTCCAGTTGCGCACCGTTGTAGCCCAAGGTGTAGGCCGTGGCGGAGAACTCACGGTTGTAGTCGTAGCCACCGCCTTTGAGTACCTGGCGCGCCACTTCGGTGTCGCCGAAGTACTCGATGCGCAGCTTGTCGAAATTGTAGCGGCCACGGCTGGCCGGCAGGTCACGCGCCCACCATGTCGGGTCGCGTTCGAAGGTGATGCTGCGGCCGTTGTCGATGCGCCCGATGCGGTATGGCCCGCTGCCAACCGGCTTGTCGAAGCCGGCACCGTTGGCAAAATCGCGCTGCTGCCAGTCGTGCTCGGGCATTACCGGCAGGCTGGCGAGGTCCAGCGCCAGGGTGCGGCCGTGCTCGGGCTTCAAGTCGAATCGCACGCTGTGCAGGCTTTCTACGGTCACGCGGGCCACGTCGGCGAACTGGGTCCGGTACTTCAGGCTGCCCTTGCTCATCAGCAGTTCGAAGGTGAAACGTACGTCTTCGGCGCGCACCGGCCTGCCATCGGCGAAGGTGGCGCGTGGGTCGATGTCGAAACGCAGCCACTCATCATTGGGGCCGCGCTCCATGCGCCGGGCGATCAGGCCGTAAACGGTATAGGGTTCATCGTAAGAGCGTACCGCCAGTGGCGCGTACAACAGACCATCGACTTCGCTGACACCGATGCCTTTGTCGATGTAGGGGAGGATATGGTCGAACTGGCCGATCTCGATGGCCGAACGGCGCAAGATGCCGCCCTTGGGGGCGTCGGGGTTTACATAGTCGAAATGCCGGAAGCTGGCGGCGTAGCGGGGGGCTTCGCCGTAGACCGTGAGGGCGTGGGTGGGAGCGGCCTGGACCGTAAAGCCCATGCACGAAAATACAAGCCCCCACAATACTTGTGGGAGCGGCTTTACCCGCGAATGCGTCGGAGCAGGCAACGAGGTTGTCTGGTCTGGCCTCTTCGCGGGTAAACCCGCTCCCACAGGGGGGCTGATCACCGGGAGGGGTGAATCAGTCCTGGCGGCTGGTCACTTCCAGCAGGTGGTAGCCGAACTGGGTCTTCACCGGGCCTTGCACAGTGTTGACTGGGGCGCTGAAGACCACGGTGTCGAATTCCTTGACCATCTGGCCTGGGCCGAACGAGCCCAGGTCACCGCCCTGACGGCTGGACGGGCAGGTGGAGTTGGCTTTGGCGATTTCAGCGAAGTCGGCGCCTGCTTCGATCTGGGCTTTGAGTTCGTTGCACTTGTCTTCGCTGCTGACCAGAATGTGGCGGGCGGTTGCACGGGCCATGGGTACTGCTCCTTGGGGGTAAAAAGGCAAGCCTAGCGCACTTGTCCGGGGTATGTCTCGCCAGGCTTACAACCTTCGGCCTACAGTTTTTGTGCCGCCTCACGCAACAGGGTTTCGGTCGAGGCCCAGCCCAGGCAGCCGTCGGTAATCGACACACCGTATTTCAGCGTGCCTTTGCCCAGCGCCTGGCAGCCATCGAACAAGTGCCCTTCGATCATGACGCCGACCAACGAACGGTCGCCGGCCAGGCGCTGTTCCAGCACATCATTGAAGACCGCTGGCTGGCGCGCCGGGTCCTTGCCGCTGTTGGCGTGGCTGCAATCGACCATGATCCGTGCCTGCAGACCGGCCTTGGCCAACGCCTGGCGGGCCATGGCGATGCTGTTGGCATCGTGGTTCGGGCCTTTGTGGCCGCCACGCAGTACAAGGTGTGTGTCCGGGTTGCCCAAGGTCTCGATGATCGCCGGGTGGCCCTGTGCATCCATACCGAAGTGGCGGTGTGGGTGGGCCGCGCTGCGCATGGCGTCGCTGGCGATGGCGATGCCGCCGTCCGTACCGTTCTTGAAGCCGACCGGCAGCTCCAGGCCACTGACCATTTCGCGGTGGATTTGCGATTCGGTGGTGCGTGCGCCGATCGCGGCCCAGGCCAACAGGTCGTCGAAGTAGCCGGCGGCCATCGGTTGCAGCAACTCGGTAGCAATTGGCAGGCCGCGTTCGATCATGTTCAGCATCAGCCCGCGGGACAAGGCGATACCCGAGTGCATGTCGTCACTGCCATCGAGGTGCGGGTCGTAGGCCAGGCCTTTCCAGCCTACTGTAGTACGCGGTTTTTCGACGTAGGCGCGCATCACCAGCAGCAGCTTGTCGTTGACTTCGCGGCCAAGGGCGGCCAGGCGGTCGGCGTATTCCAGGGCCGAGCGCGGGTCATGAATCGAGCAGGGGCCGACGATGACCAGCAGGCGCGGGTCGCGGCCTTCGAGGATGTTGCGGATGGCCTGGCGATGGGCCTGGACTTGCTGGGCCAGTTCGCTGGGCAGTGGCATCTGTTGCTTGAGCAGGTGCGGGCTGGGCAGGCGTTTGCTGACAGTGGTGTTGGCCGCTTGCGGCTGGGTCAGGGGCAGGGCGAGGCTGGAAGCGTGCATGGCGTTTTTCCCTGGGCGGACAGCGGGTTCAAGCCCGCATGGTCGGCCCTATCGAGGTGTTCGACAGATCGTTGAATTCGTATTGGCTGCTGCATTGCCACCTGTAGAAGACCGATCGGAGGCGGCAGGCTGGCCCGAACGGGATTGGCTAAATCGCCAGGCGGAGGTGTTTGCGTAGTAATAAGTGGCGTAGTTCATGAATCTGTCCTCAAGGTGAATCGGTGTTGGTCAAAGGCCTGAAAAGCAAAACCCCCGGTCGGGAGGCCGACCGGGGGTTTGAGTATTCTCATGTTCGGCGGCCCCTCGAAGGTGGGCGCCGGGTGGGTATCGGCGCCTAGTGGCTAAACCAATACCCAAAGTAATAGCTGGCAGGTGCCACGCAGCCGGCAACGGCCAGCACAGGGCGCAGGCTGCGACCGGTGTGGTTGGCGGGGTTGCGGGTGTGTTTCGGCATGTTGCTCTCCAGTGAATGAGCCCGAGCTTACTTCAGTTCGTGCGGGCCATTCAATGGATAAATGCTATAGGGTCGATCATTTATTTTTGTACTGACTGGTTCAATGGCCGTAGCGCCCGACCAGACTCTGCGCCCCCAGGGCGTGGCCTTGCAGCAGTTGCAGCAGGCCGCTGCGGTCCAGCCCCTCGGGCAAGGTACCCAAGGGCAGGTCGGTGGCAATCAGAGTCAGGGCGTAATGATGGGGGTTGTCGCCGGCGGGTGGACAGGGGCCGCGGTAGCTCTGGGTGCCACGGGAGTTGCGGCCCACTGTCACGTAGGGCCCGCTCAACCCCGCCATGCCTTCCTGGAGCCCATCCTGTTCGGGATCGATGTTGTAGGCCACCCAGTGCACCACACCCACGCCCTTGCCACCGTCCGGGTCGAACATGATCAGGGCCAGTGATCGCGTACCTGCGGGCAGGTTGTCCCAGCTCAGTTGCGGGGTTCGCTCTTCACCGGCCCCACATGCTGGGTCCTGGCCGACCTGTTGCAGGGCAATGACGCCGCCATCGGTGAAAGACGAGGAACTGACCGACATCGCGCCTTGGCCGCCCGCGGCGGCTAACGCTGTGCAGGGCAGCAACGCAGCGAACAGCCAGTGTCTGAGGTGCATGGTCAATCCTTGGCAGGGCGTCAAGGGCTTAGTCTAGTCCAGGTCTGCCTCAGCGGCTGTCCTGGTCCTCGGCAGTGCCTCCGCTGGCTCCGGCACCAGAGCCGGTGGCTTCGCCGGTGCTGTTGGAGCCGCCAGAGGCACCGTCGGCGGCATCGGCGTTGCTGCCGGTGTCACTGCTGTCGTTACCTTTGCTGCTACCGGGGCTGTTGACGCTGCTGCCTTCACCGGCAGTCTTGCCGCCGGACTGGTCAGTTTGCGGATGGCTGTCGGTATGGGTGTCGGTGGCGGCGAAGGCAGCGCCGGTGAGGCTGGTCAGGGCCAGCGCCAGGCACAGGGACAGCGGGCGAATGCGGATCATGGGACTTCTCCTTTGTGCAAGATCTGTCATTCGTTTGGCTGGCAGCGGCTGGCGGGGTGCCTTCTGGGCGACGAGTGGCAATCAACAAGATTCCGAGCGCTGTGCGGGTGCCGGGGTTTCGACCGGCTCCAGCGGCGGATGCTCCTGCGCCGCATGCATCAGGTCTTCGGTCACCCGCAACTCGGCACCGGTTGGCGAGAAGGTGGTCGAAGCGGTGAACGGCGCCGGGTGCTCTGCCGCCGGGCGCTTGCCGCGGCGCCACATGAAGAAGCACACCATGGCCAGGTTGACCACGGCAAACGCCCAGAACAGCCCAGCCTCGCCAAACTCGGTCATCATCGGCGAAATGGCCACCGGTGCCATGGCCGAGCCCAGCGAGTTGATCAGCAGCAGGCCCTGGATCATCGGCACCAGCGCATCGGACGGCGCGCGGTCGGCCGCATGGCTGACCGCCACCGGGTACAGGGTGAACACGCCACCACCCAGCAGGAACAGCATGGCCGGCAGCAGGAACGAGTCCGATGGCAGGAACACCGTTACAAGCGACAGGACAACGCACAACGCGGCCAGCGCGAGCAGCACATCGAGGCGGTCCTTGCGGTCGGACCAGCGCCCGACCGGGTATTGCAGCAGCATCGCGCCAAGGATCACCCAAGCCATCATGTTGCCGACCTCACCCACCTCCAGGCCGATGCGCTGCAAGTACAGTGGCAGCAGGGCATAGATGCCGGCAATCGCTACGCCCGAACCGAAGCAGCCGACCAGGCCCGACGGTGCCACGCCCAGCAACTGGCGGGGTTTGAGGGGTTCGACCTGGTCCAGCAGCGGCGACACCCGCGGCAGGATCACGATCGGCAACACCGACAGGGCGGCCAGCACGCCGGCCAGCATGAACGGGGCGGTATCGCCTAGCTGGGTGATTTCGCCAAGGCCGGCCTGGGCGATTACCCCGGCGCCGTAGAAGGCGATCATGTACAGCGCCAGCAGGCGGCCGCGGATTTTCGCGTCGCCGGCCAGCAGCAGCCAGCTTTCGATCACCAGGAACACGCCCACTGCGGCCCAGCCGTTGATAAGGCGTAGCACCGACCACCAGGTGACCTCGTAGAACAACCCTTGCAGCAGGATGGTCACGGCGATCAGCGAGGCGAAGCTGGTGTAGGCGCGGATGTGGCCGATGCGCAGGATCAGCCGGTCGTTGAAGATGGCGCCGAGGGTCAGGCCGATGAAGTAGGTCGACGAGACGATACCAATGGTGGTTGCAGACTCACCGGCGGCGCCCAGGCGCAGGGTGGTCAGGGAAGACATGAAGCCGTTGCCCAGGGCAATGATGAACAGCCCGAGCAGGGGCGCCAGCGCCATGGCCAGCAAACGCGGAGACATACGTACCTCTAGTTGGATGAGCGGAATGAGCACCTTCTCGGCGCGCACACCGGCTCGACCCGGCAAGGGGCGAGTGGCGACACGGATGCGACCTGGGCAAGACTCAACCGCTGGGCGTTATGGGAGATGGGCCGGGCGGGGAGGGTTGAGCCTACTTCACATGTGCGTTCATGTGTTCAGGCGCTGACTCTGTCATTGCTACTGGTTGCCACCGTTCAAGGCGACGGGCGAAAAGGAAGCGGGATTCTACGGGCTTGGACGCTTTTGCCCAAGGGGCCTGGGTGTGCGACGAGACGCCGCAGTCTCAGCGCGACATGAACATGTCTTCCACAGACATTTTCGATGGCGGCGCCTGCGTGCGGTGAGATCGGCCCGGTACTCTCACTGAGTGCGGCATAATGCTGAACCCCACCAAGGAAGGCCCCCCATGTTCGCGTCGCTGTTCGCAGTCCTGGCCCCGGTTTTCATCGTCGCCGGCATTGGTTTTGCCTGGGCCCGCAAGGGCCTGGATTACCCCACTGATTTCATCGCCCGGGTGGTGATGACCGTCGGCACACCTTCGCTGGTACTGTCCACCCTCAGTCGTACCGACCTGGACCCGAATGCCTTTACCAGCATGGCCGTGGCCTGCTTGCTGTGCACCTTGGGATGGCCTTGGCCGCTTTGCTGGTGTGTCGCGCGTCGGGCATGCACTGGCGGGTACTGCTGCCGGCATTCATGTTCCCCAACACCGGCAACATGGGCCTGCCGATCAGTCTGTATGCCTTCGGTGAGCATGGCCTGGCCCTGGCCGTGGCATTTTTCCTGACCCTGTCGATCGTGCAGTTCACCATCGGCATGGCCATCTCCGGCACGGCGGCTTCGCTCAAGGCGTTGCTGCGCAACCCTATCATCATCAGCCTGGTCGGCGGCATGCCCATCATTTTTCTCGATTTCGAACTGCCGCGTTGGCTGGCCAATACCGCAGACCTGCTGGGCGGCATGACCATTCCGCTCATGCTGCTGACCCTGGGGGTGTCACTGGCCAGCATTCGCCTGCGTCACGTGGGCAGCGGCATGCTGCTGGGCGGTTTGCGCATTGGCCTGGGGGCTGCGGTGGGCTGGGCAGTGGGCGCGGTACTGGGTATGGACAGCCTGGAGCGTGCGGTGCTGATGGTGCAGTCGGCGATGCCGGTAGCCGTGTTCAACTACCTGATGGCGGTGCGGGCCAACCGTGAGCCAGAGCAGGTGGCGAACCTGGTGATGTGTTCTACGGTGCTGTCGTTTGCCTGGTTGCCGGTGGTGCTGGCTTGGTGGATGTAAGCGATAGGCAACGACAGCAATTTCCGTTGAGTCAATGCGCAAGGCTCACAAGGCCTTGGCCAAAAACGCGGCCGTGCGGCTGTCGGTACATGCCGCCACCACCTGCGGCGTGCCGCTGACCACCACCTTGCCCCCGGCATCGCCAGCCCCCGGCCCGATATCGATCACCCAGTCGCTCTGCGCCACCACTCGCATGTCATGTTCGACCACCACCACGCTATGCCCGCTTTCTACCAGGCGGTTCAGCTGTACCAGCAGCCGGTCGATGTCCTGCGGGTGCAAGCCGTTGGTGGGCTCATCCAGCACATACAGGGTCGCCCCGCGGGCCATGCGCTGCAGCTCGGTCGCCAGCTTGATCCGCTGCGCTTCACCACCGGACAGCTCGGTGGCCGGTTGGCCCAGACGCAAGTAGCCCAGGCCGATATCCTGCAGCACCTGCAGGCAACGGCGGGCACGCGGTTGCTCGGCAAAAACCTGCAGGGCCTGGTCGACGGTCAACTGCAGCACTTGCGCGATGTTCATGCCTTGCCACCTCACCGCCAGGGTTTCGGGGTTGTAGCGGGCACCCTGGCAGGTCGGGCAGGGCGCGTACACGCTGGGCATGAACAGCAGCTCGACGCTGACGAAACCCTCTCCCTCGCAGTTGGCGCACCGGCCCTTGGCAACGTTGAACGAAAAGCGCCCGGCGTCGAAGCCCTGTGCCTTGGCCTGCTCGGTCGCCGCGAAGCATTTGCGCACGTGGTCGAACAGGCCTGTGTAGGTGGCCAGGTTGGAGCGCGGCGTGCGGCCGATCGGCTTCTGGTCAACTTGCACCAGCCGCTTGATGCTGCCAAGCCCGGCGCTTACGTGGCCGCTGCTGGTCTGTTCAGGTTCGTCTTCCAGGCTTTGCGCTTCGGGCTCGCTAGGTTGCTCGGCATGGCCCAGGTGTGCCCCCACCAGTTCCAGCAGGGCCTGGCTGACCAGGCTGGATTTGCCCGAGCCGGAAATACCGGTAACGGCGGTAAAGCAGCCCAACGGAAATGCGGCGCTCAGGTTATCGAGGTTATTGCGCGTGATGCCTTCAAGCTTCAGCCAGTCGCGTGCTTGGCGGGGGGCGCGTGTGGCCTGTACCGGGGCATCGAACAGGTAGGTGCGGGTGCATGACTGTTGCACCTCGGCCAGGCCGGCGGGCGGCCCGCTGTAGAGGATGGTGCCGCCGTGTTCGCCGGCAGCTGGCCCTACATCCACCAGCCAGTCGGCGCGGCGCATGGTGTCCAGGTCATGCTCCACCACATACACCGAGTTGCCAGCCTGTTTCAGGCGCTGCAGGGCTTCGAACAGCGCTTCACTGTCGGCCGGGTGCAAGCCGGCCGACGGCTCGTCGAGTACGTAAACCACCCCAAACAGCTGCGAATTCAGCTGGGTGGCGAGGCGCAGGCGTTGCAGTTCACCAGAGGACAAGGTCGGGGTGCTACGCTCCAGGGCCAGGTAACCGAGGCCGAGGTCAAGCAGCGTATCAATGCGTTCGAGCAGTTCTTTGGCGATACGTTGGGCCGCCAGGCGTTTTTCCAGTGTCAGCTCGTCCTGCTGCCGGGTCAGGTAGTCGGCTGCCGCCACCTTGCGGAACACCTCAGCCAGCGCCTGCAACGACAGGTGCGACAGTTCGGCGATGTCCAGCCCGGCGAAGGTCACGGCCAGCGCTTCGCGCTTCAGGCGTTTGCCCTGGCACAGCGGGCAGGGGCTGGGGCGCATGTACTGGGCCACACGCTTGCGCATCTGCGCGCTCTGCGAGTGCATGAAGGTATGCAGCACGTAACGCCGGGCACCCATGAACGTGCCTTGATAGCTGGGCTCCAGCTTGCGCTTGAGCGCTTCGCGGGTCTGCGCCGGGGTCAGGCCGGCATACACGGGGGCGGTGGGCGTCTCTTCAGTGAACAGGATCCAGTCGCGCTGCGCCTGAGGCAGGTCGCGCCAAGGGATATCGACGTCATAGCCCAGCGTGACCAGGATGTCGCGCAGGTTTTGCCCTTGCCACGCCATTGGCCACGCCGCCACCGCACGCTCACGAATGGTCAGCGACGGGTCGGGAACCATGGTCGCTTCGGTCACCTCGTAGACACGGCCCAGGCCATGGCACTGCGGGCAAGCGCCCTGGGGCGTGTTCGGAGAAAAGTCTTCGGCGTACAGCATCGCTTGCCCGGCCGGATAGTGGCCTGCGCGTGAATACAGCATGCGGATCGAACTGGACAAGGTGGTCACGCTACCCACCGAGGAACGTGCACTCGGTGTGCCGCGTTGCTGCTGCAGGGCCACCGCCGGCGGTAGCCCGTCGATGGCATCGACATCCGGCACGCCAACCTGGTCGATCAGGCGCCGGGCATAGGGCGCCACCGATTCGAAATAACGCCGCTGGGCTTCGGCATACAGCGTGGAGAACGCCAACGAAGACTTGCCCGAGCCAGACACGCCGGTGAACACCACCAAGGCATCGCGGGGAATATCGACATCGATGTTCTTCAGGTTGTGCTCGCGGGCGCCACGGACGCGGATGAAACCGCTTGGGGTGGTCGGGCTTGGAGGCATGAAGCAGTCCTTGTCTGAAGCTGAGCAGTGCGCTCAAGTTAACAGCAATTGCAGCGCCCTTGCGTGGGCAGCAGTCAAGGAATCTACCCGATGGAGTCGGTGGGGTGGCAGGGCGCCGGCTGTCTTCGCCTTACCTGACGTCCGTCTCAAGGCTTTTATTGCAGCCCCTAGCGGGTACCCAGCACATCGCGGATGTTGTCCACCACATTGTTGTCCTTGATCACGTCACTCAACCAACCTTCCAACGGCATGTTGCCCCACTTGATCGCACGTTCGATCAGGTAGGGTACCGGGCTTTGCGGTTCGCTCTGTTTGAAGTACTGGGCGATGCCCGCAAGCATGGTGAATGCCTCGTCGCGGGTCAGCGGGGTGGTGCGCAGGGCTGCAGGCGCGGTCGTCGGGGGCGTGGCATTCATCGGTTCACCTGCTTCGTGGAGGTTGGCGCCCGTGGCCTGTGGCTGTGCTTCCTCCGGGATGGCGGGGTGAAGCTCTACGCCGCGGTCCTTAAGCAGTTTTTCCGCCAGCTGGCTGGCACGCGATAGCATGTCGGCAAGGCTGGCAAAGCTGGGCGCCTCGTGGCCGAACAGGCGGTCGGCGCTGGCCTGCAGGCGTTTGCATGCATTCAGGCTGGTAGCGATCTGCTGGGCCTTGGCGCGCAGGTAATCGGTGTCGGTAAGCGCTACCGAGCGCTGGAAGATCTCGGCGTTGATCTTGCCTTCGTTCAGCGCTGTCTGCATTGCCTTGGGGTTTTGCAAGGCGAGGTTTTCTACATGGCGTGACTCGTCATAGCGCAACACGCCAAAATGCTGCCCTTGGATAATGGGCAAGCCACCGGCAATGTCGGTGAGCGTGGTCTTCAACCAGGACAGTCGCGCCGCGCGCTCGTCCAGGCCGTCTTCGAGGGTGGGATACAGCGTTTCCCAGAACGCAACCAGGAGCTGTTCGGTCAGCTCGAGGCCAAAGGTGATGCCTTCGAAGTGTTCACGCTGGGCCAGCCCCTCGCAGAGCCAGGCCACCAGCATCAGGTCTTTGCTTTGCTGCGCAAGCCCTTGAGCCGACAGGTTGATCACCTGCTCCCAGTCGGCAGTCTTCAAGTCGGTTTGCCAGTCGCCCTGGGTCAGGTAGTCAGGGTCCGCCCGGCGTGCCTCCTTGATCTGGTCGAACAAGGCAGAGAAGCTCAAGTCTTCACCACTGCCACCCTCGATAGGGGCGACCAGTGTGGCCAGCGAGAGGTCATTGAGAATTTCAGGCATAGAACACTCTGGACATGGCTAATGAACAGCGCGCCAGAAAACCCGGCGCGCTGCGGAACACAGGCCGCCGAAGCGGCCCATGGTTCGGTACGTGCTTAGGCAAACACTTTGTTCGCGGTGCGGTCCCAGCCACCTACGATGTTGCCGCCGGCCTGGCCGTCGGTGCGGTTCTGCTGGGTGTAGGTGGTTTTGATGCGGGCAAAGTTGAAGCTGATTTCTTCAACTGGCAGGTCGCTGACCGCCTTGTCTTCACCACTCTGGTTGCCACCGGCGACAAACCTGACCGAAGAGACCACCACTTCTTCCATGTCGATGGTCAGGTAGGTGACCTTGTCGCCACCGGCGCGGTTCACGTTCAGCTTCAGCTTGGCGATGTGCTTGCCGGTGCAGCAGTGTTCGAACAGTTTGGCCGATGCCTTGTCGACTGCCTTGCGGATCTTGAAGTCGCTCAGGGCTACGCGCTCGGAGGACGCACCGCCCGAAGAGCTGGCGGTTGCCGACGTAGCCTGGGTGGCGCCGTACTCGTAGCCCAGCACTTCGATCCAGTCCTTGTGTTTTTCATCCAGTACTTCGCCTGGGATGCCGTCGATTTGGATATACGCGTCAAATGCCATTGTGAAACTCTCCATTAACAACATGTAAAGGGTTGCTCATGCGCCCCTTGGTTTTGACCTCGCCGGGCGTGCCGGCAGAGGTAGCTTGCCGCCGCCCGGGCCTCATCCTGTGAGGCCCCAGCGACCGGTTATTGCGGCGTGGCTCAGTTAAGCCCACGCACTTCGATTTCCACCCGGCGGTTGGGCTCCAGGCACTTGATCAACTGCGTTCGCGGTTGTTGCATGTCGCAGTTGACCAATGGCTTGCGGCTGCCTTCGCCCTGCGCGACCACCAGCTCGGCAGGTACGCCCTTGCCAACCAGATAGGTGCGGATGGTTTGCGCCCGTTGTTTCGAAACCTGCAGGTTGCCCTGGCTGTCACCCAGTTGGTCGGCGTGCCCCGAGATGATGATCTTGCCGATATTCGGGGTGTTCAGCAGCTTGCTGGCAATTGCGCTCAGCTGATGCTGGCCTTCGTTTTTCAGGCTCTGGAAATCGGCGCGGCCGAAGGCGAACAGGGTGTCGGATTCCAGCGTGATGGTCTCGATCGCACGCAGTGACTGGGCCCGCAGGCTGTCGATGTAGTTGCGCGAACTGGACATCAGGAAGGCGTTGTCGAGGATGCGCGGTACATCTGGCTCACGGATCTGGTCGCTGTAGAACGTGATCTGGCGGCTGGCATACAGGTAGTCCTGGTTGCCACCGGCCTCGCTGCCAGCGGCGGCCATGCTCTTGCCGGTATGGCGGGCGATGGCCGGGTACCAGTAGTCCGGCAGGTGCGCCTTGAGAAACGCCGGGTCGGCATGCTCGCGCTGGCCCGGAGAAAGCATCACGTAAGTGTCCAGGGCCGCCTTTCCGAAATTGGCGATCGACTGGGCCCGGTTGTCATGGGGCAGCGCCTCGGCCTCCACGCTGTCAATGCCGCTCACTGGCTGCAGCTCACGGGTGTTGCGCTGGTAGACCTTGAGCGTGGTCAGCAGGTACAGGGTGCGGGTCAGATTATCGGCCGTGGGCTTTAGCATCACATTCTGCAACGTGGCGAAGTAGCGGTCGCGCAGCAGCGGCTCGACCTCATGGCCCTGGTACAGGCCCAGGCGCATGCCGAGGGGCACGCCCTTTGCGTGGTGTTGCTCATGGTAGTGAGCAGCCCAGAAGCGCAAGCGGTCGAGGCTTCGCCAGGCGGTGTACTGGCCGCTGGCCGCCTGGTCGTCGGCCTTGGCCTGGGCCAGTTCGCCGGCAATGCTGGCCAGGGTGGCGCGGTTGTTCAGGTACGACCAGCCCCACAGGCTGCACAGCACCAGTGCCGCCAGGCCGGCAGCGCCCACCCACCCGGCCTTGCGCCGGCGTTCACGGTGGTTGCTGGTGTACAGCGCCACCAAATGCTGGTCGGGAATGATCACTTTGCGGAACAGGCTGTTGATGAACAGCGGCGCCGGCTGGCTGCCAGCAGTGCCCGTTCCTTCTGCGTGTTCGAGCGCGAAGCGTTCGGCCACATGCTGGCCGTGGCAGCCCCACTGAGCCTCGTCGGCCTGCAGCGCCGCGGTAAAATAGAAACCGCGCAGCATTTCGGCATTCTGGTAAGGGTTGGCACGCAGCAGGCTGTCGACGAACTGATGCAGGCGCGGCTTGAGCGCGGCCAGCTCCAGCGGGAAGCGGTAGGCGGCGTTGTTCTGCCGAGTGACTTGTATGTCCTGCTGCACCAGCTGCTGGCTCGCCATCTGCCCCCAGTAACGGGTCAGCTCGTCCATCGCATTGCTGAAGCGCTGGCCCCAGTCGGCTTGCTCGTACCCCTTGTGAGAGAAGGTTTTACCCATCACTTCACCACGCGCGGCGTCGTCCAGCTGGCGATAGAACGCGGTGAAACCAGGGATCAGGTCGCACTTGGTGAAAACCAGGTAGATTGGCAGGCGCACTTCAAGCAGCGCGCAGCTTTCCTGAATGCGTTCGCGCAGGCGCTTGGCCACGCGCTCCTGGTCTTCGACCGAGCCATGCAGGATATCGGCGATGCTGACGCTGACGATCAAGCCGTTAAGGGGGCGGCGCTGGCGATGCTGGCGCAGCAGTTGCAAAAAGCCGCGCCACTTGCCGGCTTCCTCGGGGCTGTTCATGTAGCGCCCGGCAGTGTC
The DNA here is from genome assembly GCF_001753955.1 of Pseudomonas sp. NBRC 111139. NCBI lineage: Bacteria > Pseudomonadati > Pseudomonadota > Gammaproteobacteria > Pseudomonadales > Pseudomonadaceae > Pseudomonas > Pseudomonas sp. NBRC 111139. The sequence continues at coordinate 31,013 of NZ_BCBP01000049.1, read as the reverse complement.
CAGCAGTACCGCTTCAGAACTGAAGAACCAGTCGCAGTTGCGCGTGCCGCCCAGGCCCGCGACCCGCACGCCTTCGCGCTCGGCATAAGGGAAGTTCAGGCCCGACTGCAGGATCATCGTGCTCTTGCCGGCGGCAGGCTGACCAATGACCAGGTACCAGGGCAGGGCATACAGGGCATCCTTGTTCGAAGTACCGCGCGGCTTGTTGCTGTGCAGGCGCTCGATGCCCTGCAGCAAGCGCTCGCGCAACAGGCTGACTTCTTCCCGGTCGGCCGGGGCTGCACTGAGTACGGCCTGGTCGGCGTCGTCGCGCAGCAGGCCTTCAAGGTTGTGGTGCTGACCCACGCCGCGGTACAGCAGCAGTACATAGCCCGCCGACAGCAGCAGAAACACGCCGATCCCGGCCAGCAGGCTGTGCAGCGAGGCGAAGCCGAAGGCTCGGCCGATGGCCCAGACCAGGAAGATCGCCAGGAAGAATGCCACGCCCAGCAGGTAGGGTTGGTAGCGCAGGCAGTAGTACTTGAGCTTGTTCATACAGGCGTCGCATCCAGTGCATCGACGAACTGGTCGATGACATGTTCAAGGGGGCGGTCGTAATCGTGCAGCCGTGGCACCGTTGTCAGCGGGCTGAGCAACTCCAGGTGCTGGCACGGGTCGGCACAGCCACTGAGCAGGCGGTAGGCACAGCTGGCGTGGCGCGCCGGGAAGCAATACAGCTGCGGGTGCATGAAATCGTCGGCCAACAGGCTCACTGCCGGCAGCGCTCGGTGTTCGCTCATGCGGGCCAGCCAGGTCAGCCACAGGTCGGCAGTGGGGTTTTTAAGGCCACGTTCGGCCGGCAACGGCAATTCGATGCCGCCTGCAAAGTCGCCCAGCAGCGAGGCACGGCCGAGCTGCAGGTGGGCGAGGGCAGTGGCACTGTCGAAACCTGGCCAGGACCCATGAAGGGCACGGGCCACATCCGTGAAGCTGAAATCATGCAGGAACTTGGCGTGCACCCGGCGGAACAGGTCCAGGTCCTGGCCCTGCAGCGGGCGCAAGGCCTTGATCCGTTCGAACAGGCGGGTGCAGTCGGCGCCTTGCACGGCCTGGTGCAGCATCGGCTTGATCTGCGCGCTGAACAGCTCGCCAAGCGTGAACGGGTTGACCAGCCCAGTACTGTCATCGCCCTTGAGCAACTGGAAGATGAAGAACGGGTAGCGCCGCTGGCTGGCATCGCGCGAGCTGAGCAGGCCACCCAGTAGCCAGTTGCCGTTGCGTGCGCGGTAGGTGAAAAAACACATCGGCAGCGCGTCGAACAACGCCTGCCAGTCATCGCGGTAGCGCATGGCTGCCAGCGATGACTGCAACCAGGCGTCGAACTCGCAGACTTCTTCCGCCGCCCCATGCAGGCTGACGAAATCTGCGCTCGACGGCAGCTTGCCGAAGCAACCAATCATTGCGCGCCCCTGCTGTTGAGGGCGCTCAGGGCCTTGACGTCACCCAGATCGGTCAGCTTGACCCCGCCGAAGTTGCGCACGACAAGGCTTACGCGGCCGCTGGCGGTGTTCCAGCTGAAGCGTTGCTGAATGCCGTCCAGGTCGTCGACCCGAGCGCTTTCGTTCATGCGCAGCAGGCCCCACCGCCCTGGGAAGTCGAACACGGTGACCCGTGTGCCGCTCAGGGTGACGACGTCCAGGCGCGCGCCCGGCGCGGTGCTGGTGCCCGGCCAGGCGAAGCGGTTCCAGCTGCTGCGGCCGTTGCGGTAGTGCTGCTCCTGGCCATCGAGGGTGAAGACGATGTCGGTGAAGTTGGCCGAAGGTTCCAGCATGATTTCGAAGCCGTTGTCACGGTCCGACAGGCTGGCGATCACCTGGCCCACGGAGCTGGCCTTGTCGATGCTGTTGAGCATGCCAGGGTTGACCAGCGCCGGCCCCTTGCCATCGCCTACACCCAGACCTTCACCACCGGCCAAGTTGCCGATTTCGTTGCGTTTGAAGGCCGGCAGCAGGCCGCTGTCGGGATCTACGAAGCGTTGCAGGTCTTTCACCGAAGCCTCGTTGCGGCTGCTGCCGGCAATCGGGTAACGGTGTGCCATGACCTGCTCCCAGGGCTTGGCGATCTGCTGCGCCCAGGCCTTGGCGATCTGCTCGCCGGCCGGGTCGCGCAGGGTCGCCCAGGCATACTGGATGGGCAGGCTGAACAGCCCCTGCAGCGAGCGCGACAGGCCATCCTGGCTGGTGTCGACGCTGCTTTCCACGTAGTTGCGCACGGTGGTGATTTCGCTCGGCTGGCCTTCCAGGGTCTCGCTGATCAACTGTTTGCTGCTCTTGCCCACATCCTGCGAGCGCTGGATGTTGTTCATGCGCACCTTGAGTTTGCGCAAGGCGGCCAGGTAGCGATCCATGATGGTGCTGTCGGCGCCTTCGGCGTTGTTTTCGGCGAACACCCGTGCCACCGGCTCGAAGCGCTTGGCCAGGCTGCCGTCGTCCACCGCCGGCAGGGCCGGGGCGACGTTGGCAGGCAGGGTGTCGTTGGCGTCGAACAGACCGGTGACCTTGCTCCAGAAACCGTCATCGCGGGGGGTGCCGGGGGCCGGGATGGCTTGCTTGACCGGCAGGTCCCACTGGGTATTGTCGTTGACCGCTTGCAGCAGGTTCTTCACTGGCGAGTTCTGCACGTCGCTCAACAGCCCCAGCTCCCGGGTCGCCGAGGCCAGGTCGGCGAAGTGGCGTACGCCAACGCTGCTGACCATCTTGTACCAGGCCTGGGTGTAGTCGCGCTTGTAGCGGGTCATGAACTCGCGCACGAAGTTGGCCTTCTGCACGATGGCATCGCCGCCTTCGCCGTCCAGCACCCAGTCCGACTCGTTGCGCAGATTGCCCGACACCAGCTTGATCAGCTCAGGCTTGACGAAGGTGTCCCAGCCCTGGCGGGTGTAGATCGCCGGCACACCAGCGGTTCCGTACAGCAGCGCGCGGCCTGGTTGCGGGACCAGGTCGTTGAGGCTCAGCGCCGGGAACTGCCGGCTCGACTCGAGCTGCAGGCGCAGGTACTCGCGATCGACCAGCGAGCTGGAGATCATGAACGACTTGAGGTTCTGCCGGGTTTCGTTGATCAACTGTTCGTTGCGCGGCAACGACGGCGCTTGGCCCTGCTCCAGCAACTGCACGTACAGCGGGGCATTTTCCGCGATCACGCCAGCGTCGGCCGGGGTGCCTTCGGCGGCGGCGCTGGCCCAGGCCTGGGGCAGGCTGGCAGCGACGAAGGCCGGGTCTGGATGGGCCTGGGGCTCGGTCAGCAACAGGTACAGCTTGAGGGTGTTGTAGGCCTCGATGATCGAGGCCACCTGCTGCTCGTCCAGGCGCCCGAGCATTTCTTCGGACAGTGACAGCCCACCGGTGGCGGCGGACAGCTCGGCGCCATCGCTGGCAGTGGCCAGGTTGACCTTGACGGCATAGGCGCCAGCGCGGGTGTTGCCCAGCGCGGCCTGAGCCCTGGCCGCAATGGCAGGGGCCAGCGGCTTGCCATTGCGCTTCTTCGGCTGCGGGGGCGGGGTGAATTCCAGCTCCTGATTGATACCGTTGGCGAAGGTGTTGAACGCCCGCATCTGCACTTGCAGGCTGCGTGCGATCGGTTCCAGCGCCTGGCTGCGCAGCTGCGCCAGGTAGGCGCTGCGGGTCACCTGGTGAATCGCCTCGCCCTGGTACAGGCCGCCACCCAACTGCAAGGGCACTCCCTGCAGGCGATGGGCCTCGACGTTGGCCATCTGCTCACGCAGCACTTCCAGGCCCTTGCCTGCGGCCAGCTGCTGCTCGCGGTCTGCTGCCTGCTCGATGTGCGCCAGCTGCCCACGCAGGCTGTCCAGCCACTGGCGGTTATTGGCGAACGACAGCGCTTGCCAACCGATGAACAGCAACCCGGTGGCGGCGGCCAGGCCCAGTAGCAGCGGGCTGAACGCAGCCTGGCGGCCCAGGCGCGACTGATAAAGGATCAGGTCGCGATCGGGGAAGATCACCTGGCGGAAGGTGTCGGTGATGAAGTAGCTGCGGTTGCCCAGGGCCTTGCCGACGTGCCCGGCCTGCTCATCGTAGGCGGCCTGCAGGGCGAATTCGTCGGCGATGACGTCTTCATAGACCTGCCCCAGTTGCTGCCCGTTCTGCAGTGCACTGGTGAAGTACAGGCCACGTAGCAGCAGCGGGGCACCGCCGCGATGGCCGCGGGTGAAGTGGTCGAGGAATTGCTCGAGCACACCGCTGAGGGCGGCGAAGTACTGCGGGAAATTCAGCAGGGTGCTGTCGGCCTCGGCACCGAGGGCGATCATCTGTGCGTCGACGTGCTGGCGAATATGAGCCTGCAGTTTCTTCAGGCGCGTCTGCAGCACGGCGTGCAGGCCGTTGGTGCGGATTTCCGAAAGGCCAAAGGTCATGCCCAGCGGCTGCTGGCGTTCGTGCAGGTCGAGGCCGTCGAAAGCCTGGCTGAAACCCGGCAACTGGTCGGTCTTGCTCAGCATCAGGTAAACCGGCGGGTTGGCATCGAGGCATTCGGCGTATTCTTCCACCCGTGCCACCAACTGGGCCGCCAGGGCATTGCGCTCATCGCTGTTGGCCGCCAGCAGCTCGGGCAGGCTGACCACAAGCACCAGGCCATTGATCGCCGCTTTGCCGCGCTGCTTACGCAGCATGCGCAGAAAGGCCGAGAACTCGCTGGCCGACTGGTCGTCGCGCAGGTAGCGCCCGGCGGTGTCGATCATCACGGCGTCGGGGCTGAAGTACCAGTCGCAGTGCTGGGTGCCGCTTTCGCTGTCGTTGGCCGTAGCGATGCTGGCCGACAGGCCGGAATGGGTCAGCAGCGAGGTCTTGCCGGCCGCCGACATGCCAACCACCAGGTACCAGGGCAGGTCGGACAGGGCCGCCTTGCCGCCGCCACCCGCGGAGCGGTCGGTGCGCAGCATGGCGATGGCGTGCTTCAGGCGCTCACGCAGCACCTGCTGGTCACGGAACTCGCCAGTGGCATTCCACGAGCGATCGACCTCGATCTGCAGCAGGTTCTCCAGGTTGTGTTCGGCACGAATGCGCTGGTATTGGCGCAGCACGATTACCAGCAGGAAGCAGGCACTGATGATTGCCAGCGCTTCAGGCACGTGATGACGCAGCCACGGCACCAGCGGCGCGGCCAGCCAGCAAATCAACAGGCTAGCCAGCCACAGCAATGGCAGCAGCACCCAGAAACTTTTCAACAGACGCAGTAATGTTTTCATGTCTTCCTGACTCGGCTACCGGGCATGTGCTCAGGCACTGAACAGCTGGCGGATTTGTTCGGACAGGGCGGCGACGTCCTTGTCCAGCAACCAGTCCAGCGTCAGGTACACGGCGACGCAGACCAACGCGATCAGCGCCAGATACACCCACAGCGGTACTTCATGGCGCAGCATCTGCGACACCTGGTCGGGCAGTGCCCAGTCCGGTGACAGGGCTTTGGGCGCCTTGCGGTAGCGGGCGATATCCTGGCCCAGGGTATTGGCCAGGTAACGCAGCTGGTCCTTCTGGCCGAGGCTGAACTTGCCCTCGAAGCCCAGTGCCAGGCACAGGTGGTAGACCTCGAGCACGTCGATGTTCTGCTTGACGTCGGCGCGCAGCGCATCGACCTTCTCGAAGAACCCTTCGCCGGCCAGGTGCACGCCGAAATAGCGGAACTGCAACGGCTGCAGTTCAAAGTGCCGACGCAGCGCGTTGTCGTCCGAGCGCAGTACGCTTTCGTCGAGGAAGGCGCACAACGCGTATTGGGTGTCCTTGACCTGCTCGACGCTGTAGTTGGCGGCACGGGCATCACGCTCCAGGTTGGCGAAGAAGCGTTCGACGCTACCTTCGAAGGCCTGCACCGAGGTGACCTGGCGGCCGCGACGTACGATCAACGCCATGCTGATGAAGTCCTGGACCAGGTCCTTGAGCGTCGGTTTGTCGCTGGCGGCCGGGACGGCGCCCTGTTGCAGTAAGGCTTCGGTCATTTGAGCACCGCCATCAGTTCAAGCTTGAGGTTGGTAAAGGCGCTGGGCGCATAGAAGCAGATGGCCTGGGCGCTGATCATTCGCTCATACACAGTGCCGTGTGGTTCGATGGCGAAGTACTGGTTGTCCAGGCGCACCGGAATCGCGTTCGGCAGCCGCGCGGCATGATTGAGGGTGACACCCGGCATGGCGCTGTTGACCACCACTTCAATGTCTTCCGGCGAACCGACCTTGAAGGCACGGGGCACCAGCTCCAGCAGGCTGGCGCCGGGCATGTCGGCATGCACGGCGATATAGAAGTCGGCTTCGGCCAGGCGCGGGTCGTGCAGTTGGCCTTGCCAGTGCGATGGCTTGGTCTGGGTCAGGTTGATGACAATGCACTGGTTGGGCACGACGTTGTCGAGCATCACCCGGATCATTTCGTCGAGCTTGACCAGCGACGCGGCCGGGTCGTGGTGGTCGTACTCGGGGATGTCGCTGAGCTGGGTGTCCAGGGTGAAGGTCAGCAGGCCGCCGGCCAGGTCGCCCAGGAACAGGTACAGGCGCTCCGGGTGCAGGCGCGGGTGGGCCAGTAGATGCGCCAGCTGCGGGTGGGCACGGTTGACCGTGTTCAGCAGCCAGAACAGGGTCACATCGCTGGAGCCGAACTCGGCGATCTGGTCGGCGCGCTCGCGGCGTCGGCCGGAAAGCGCCTTGCTCTTGGCCTGCAGGGCGCCGAGCAGGCGCTTGCCGATGCCGGCAATGGTCTCGTGGCTGCCCAGGTGCAAGGTGGGGTGGACGAAATGTGGGTCAACGTTGAAACCGCCCATGCTGTTGCGTGTCAGCTTGGCCAGTGGGCAGTGGCTGTAACCGTCGAGGCTGTCACCGTCGACCAGCAGTACGACGTTCAGGCGCAAGCTGGTGATTTCGTTTTCCAGCTCGCCTTCATTAAGGTCGGGCAGGGTGTCGAACTGCTTGCGGAAACGCCGTGCGGCCTTGTGTTCGTGGCCATCCTCGACGTAGTTGAGGCCGAATGGCTCGGGCAGCTTGAGCGCGGCATACACCTTCAGGTCGTTGGCCTTGAGCAGGTCCTTGAGGTCGCGCGCGGCCGGCAGCGGATCGTGCTGCGGCGCGTCGTAGAGGCTGCCATCGGGGAACACCAGCTTCAGGCGCTTGAGCTGCAGTGAACCATTGGCCAGGGCGTCCTCGTCCACCTGCAGCGCCTGAACCCCCCAATGGAAAGGGGTGCTGCGCAGGGTCGCCTCAGCCAACTGGTGCTGATGGAATTCGTCCTGATACTGGAAGTGCTGGGGCAGCAGGAACATGCCTTCCGACCACATCACCCGGCTCTGCTTGCTCATTTGACGCTATCCACTAAAGAGTTGAAGGTTGAATCCATGGCGTTGCTGGCCGACTGGCTGGCGGCGTCGGTGGCTTTGTCGATGGCCGCGTCCTGCACCTTGTCGGTGAGGGTCGCGTCGGCATCCTTGGCCTTCTGCGCAGCGGCCAGCTGGTCGGCGGTCGGCGGTTTGTTCAGTACGTCCACGCCCCGCATGGCGCTGATTTCGGTGTTGTCCACCAGCACCCGCAGGCCGTCGGAGGAGAACCAGATACCGTCCTTGCGCAGCGAGTTGGCGTCGAAGGCGACTTTCCAGCGCGCGTCCTGCTCATCGCGGAAGAACGCCGCCACGCCGACGTAGCGCGCGTTCTTGGCCAGCGGCCACTGGTCGATCTGGCCAATGCCGGGCAGCAGGGTGATCTCGCGGGTTTCCACCAGGGTGTTGCCCAAGGCTTTTTGCGGGGCGTCCCACAGGGTCTCGGCATCGGTAGCCGCGAAGCGCTCGAGGTCGGTCAGCTGATACACGCGCATCACCACCGACAGCGGCTTGCCCTCGGCGTCGGGGTTGAGCTGGTTGCCGCCGTCGGAGGTCAGGATGACCTTTTCGCTGTCGGCCAGCATGTCGGCCGCCCAGCTGTCTTCCATGCGCTTGCCGATACGGTCGGTGACCCCGCAGCCGGCCAGCGCCACCAGCAAGGCGGCTGCGGTCAGGCGTTTGAGGACGATGTGCTTGTGTTGCATGACGGCAAAACCTCCGGGTACTGGTCAGGCCAGGCGATAGGCGAAATCGCCATCGCTGCCCAGCTCGATCGCAAGGTGCTGGATCGGCGTGTCCTGGGCCATGCGCTCGAGCACGCGCTGGGCGAGTTCGGGCATCAGGGTCTGTGACAGGATGTTGTCGATGTTGCGTGCGCCGCTGTCGACCTCGGTGCAGCGGGCGGCGATGGCCTTGACCAGCGCCTGGTCATAGCTGAGCTCGGCCTGGTGGTTGCGGGCGAAGCGCTTGGCGATGCGTTCGAGCTTGAGGGCGACGATGCGCTCGAGAATCTGGTCCTGCACCGGGTAGAACGGCACGATGCTCAGGCGACCGAGGAAGGCCGGCTTGAACACATGGTTGAGCTGGTCGCGCAAGTCTTCGACGATCGCCTCGGGCGTCGGCAGCTCGGTGGCGTTCAGGCAGGTCTGCATGATGCGCTCGGTGCCGGTGTTGGAGGTGAGGATGATCACCGTGTTGCGGAAATTGATCTCGCGGCCTTCGCCATCGTCCAGCACGCCCTTGTCGAACACCTGGAAGAACAGTTCCAGCACGTCAGGGTGGGCTTTTTCCACCTCGTCGAGCAAGACCACGCTGTACGGCTTGCGGCGCACCGCTTCGGTCAGCACGCCGCCTTCTCCGTAGCCGACATAGCCGGGTGGCGAGCCCTTGAGGCTCGACACGGTGTGGGCCTCCTGGTACTCGGACATGTTGATGGTGATCAGGTTGCGCTCGCCGCCGTACAAGGTGTCGGCCAGGGCCAGGGCGGTTTCGGTCTTGCCGACGCCGCTGGGGCCGAGCAGCAGGAACACGCCAATCGGTTTGTTCGGGTCTTCCATGCGCGCTCGGGAAATCTTGATGCGCTTGCCGATCTCGTGCAGGGCGTGGTCCTGGCCCAGCACGCGTTCACCAAGCAGGGCCGGCAGGCGCTGCACGGTATCGATTTCGTCACGCAGCATCTTGCCCAGCGGGATGCCGGTCCAGCCGCTGATGACCTGGGCGATGGCGCCGCTGTCGACCAGCGCATGGACCAGTGGCTGGTCGCCTTGCACGCGCGCCAGCTCGGCACGCAGGGTATTGAGCTGCTGAGCGTCGGCATCGTTGGCGGCGTCCAGCGCCTTGAGCTGTTCGACCAGCTCCAGCTCCTGCTGCCACTGGGCATTGAGTTGCTGTTCTTGTTGCTGCTCGGCCTGCAGGGCAGCCTGCAGCGCTTCCAGGCGGCGGGCATGGTCGTGCCCCTTGCCGGCTTCGTGGCCGAGCACGCCGATTTCTGCTTGCAGGTTGTCGATCTGCCGGCGGCAGTCTTCCAGTGCGCCGGGCAGCGAAGATTGCGCCAGGGCAATGCGCGCGCAGGCTGTGTCGAGCACGCTGACCGCCTTGTCGGGCAGCTGGCGGCCGGTGATGTAGCGGTTGGACAGGCGTACCGCCTGCACCAGCGCTTCGTCCATCACCGCCACCTTGTGGTGCTCGCGCATCTTGCCGAGCAGGCCGCGCAGCATGTGAATGGCCTTGTCTTCGTCGGGCTCTTCCACTTTGACCACCTGGAAGCGGCGGGCGAGGGCGGCGTCCTTCTCGAAGTACTTCTTGTATTCGGCCCAGGTAGTGGCAGCGATGGTGCGCAACTCGCCACGGGCCAGGGCCGGCTTGAGCAGGTTGGCGGCATCGTTCTGCCCGGCCTGGCCGCCGGAGCCGATCAGGGTGTGGGCTTCGTCGATGAACAGGATGATCGGGTGCAGGCTGCGCTTGACCTCTTCGATCACAGCCTTGAGGCGGTTCTCGAACTCGCCCTTGACCCCGGCGCCGGCCTGCAACAGGCCCAGGTCGAGGGTGTGCAGGGCAACGTCCTTGAGCACCGCCGGCACGTCACCCTGGGCGATGCGCAGCGCCAGGCCTTCGACCACGGCGGTTTTGCCGACCCCGGCTTCGCCCGTGAGGATCGGGTTGTTCTGTCGGCGGCGGGTGAGGATGTCAACCATCTGCCGTACTTCGAACTCACGGCCCAGCACCGGGTCGATGCGGCCTTCGCGGGCGCTTTGGGTAAGGTTGACCGTGTACTGGTCCAGCGCTGGGGTCTTGCCGCTGGCCTTGCTCGACGTGCTCACTGGCGCTGCTGGGCTGGCCAGCGGGCTGGCCTGCCTGGACTCGGCGCTACCCTCCACCAGCGCGGCAAGGTTCAGGCGCAGGTCATCGGCATTGATTTTTTCCAGCTCCGGCGCGGAGGCGATCACCACGCGACGCAGTTCAGCATCGTCAAGCAGAGCCTGCAGCAGGTGAGCGCTGCGCACCTGGCCTACGCCGTATTCGATCGAGGCCAGCAACCAGGCTTGCTCGATCATGCGGGTAATGTGCGGCGACAGCGCCGGGGTGCGGGTATTACCTTTCTTGAAGGTGCCCAGGGCGGTGACCAGCTGCGCTTGCAGGCGTTCGGCGACGACCTCGTAGTGGCGCAGGATCGGCGCCAGGTCGCTGTCGTTGTTGTCGAGCAATTGCAGCAGCAGGTGCTCCACTTCCACGTCGTAATGGTGCTCGGACAGGCACAGGGCCGCCGCGCTTTCGGTGGCCGTGCGGCTGGTTTCGTTGAGCTTGGCGAACAGAGACTTCAGGTTCACAAGGCGACCCCATCGTATGGAATGTGGAAGACGGCGCAACGCGAAGGCTCCGCGTCACGACCCGGGCGTTTGAGCCAACCCAGCCAGCCCAGGGCGACATTGCCGCTGCGGCCCAGTTGGGCGCGTGGCACCGCCTCGCGCTTGAGGCGCGGGGCAATTTCGAAATCCAGCTCGGCACCTATATAGAAGCGCACGAGCTCGACCAGCTTGCGGTAGCAGGCGGTGCCAGGCTGGAAGCGCTGGTAGTCGGCCAGGCTCAGCGGGCCCAGCTCGATGCGGATGCACGACTGGTAGTCCCAGACCCGGTTGCCGGCGACGGCGCTGTGGCCGAGCTGGGCATTGCGGCGGCCAAGCTGGGTGCATTGTTCGGGCTGCAGGTGCAGCCAGCGCCCGGCGAACGGCTGGACCTTGATCGGCAGCGAGAAATAGAAACCGAGCATGCGTTCAAGGTTCAGCGCATTGCGCGGTTTCTGGCTGAGCAGGCCGGCAAAATAGCTGAACAGCTCACGACGCAATGCGGACGGTTGCTCTTCGAACTTCAGCTTCTGGGCGCGCGGCCCGAGGCCAACCAGGTTGAGCAGGTAGCCATCGAAGCCCGAGGTGCCATTGCGCTCGTGCTCGATGTGGAATTTGTATTTTTGCCAGGCCTCGTAGAACAGCGTGGTCATGCGGTGCGAGAAGATGTCGAGAAACGCATGGGCGGCATCGTCGCGATACTGCACGTGGCGCTCGAGCAGCAGCTCGGTGTACGGGCGTGGCAGCACGCCCGACGGCCCGACCAGGCCCATGAAGGTGACCTGCACTTCCGACAGCGGCAAGCCGGCCGGCGACACCTTGCCTTCGCGCTCGAAGTGCAGGTCGCTGACCTCGCTGGCCGGGAACGCCAGCGACAGCTGGGTACGAAAACGCAGCGGGTCTTCGTGCGGCCGGGTTGCCAGGTCCATGCGCCCGGTGCGGCTGTAGTGCAGGCGGAGCAGGCGCACCAATTGGAAGAATTCGAATCGGTGCGGCTCGGCTCGGGCCTGATCGATCAGACCAGGGGCTGATCGCCGGTGCGTGCTGGCCATTGTACGACTCTCTTTTCTCGTTGTTGGGTGCGCAGGGTCAGTTGGGTGAAACTGTTCATCGAGCAGTACTGGCCGAAGAAGTGGTCCAGCACTCTGCCAAACAGAAACACGCCGCTGCCGATGAACTGGCTTTCGTCCAGGGTCAGGGTGATGCCGACGCCGCGCACGAAATTTGGCCGCGGGTGGCCAATGCGCGCGACCACCGGTTCGCTGCTGATCGCCTTGATGCCGTTGATCTGTTTGCGAATGGCGGAGACATTGCGGTAGTTGTACAGCGACAACAGCTCCAGCAGCACTTCGCGGCCCTGGCTGACCAGCGACAGATGGTTCAGCGACAGGTGGGCGATCAACCGCCAGATCAGGCCCTTGCCCAAGGGCACACGCACCGTGGCGGTGGGCTTGCGCAGGCAGCGGATATCCTTGATCACCGCGTTGGCGGGAATGGTGAAATCGCCCCGTTCGCCACCGAACGGCAGCATCAGCGGCACGTCGCGGTTGCTGCAGGTAAGGCCGATGCTCAGGGTGTCGCTGCTGGCATCAATCAGCTCCAGATCGCGGTCGACCACGCGGATGCTCATGGCAGTGGCGTCGCCCTGGTTTCGCCGGCGCGCGACCCAGAAACTGCTGTGTGGGTCTTGCTCACCCCGGGGTTCGAAAAACGGCTGGCAGGTGGCGACCTGGTCGATACCGCCGAGTTTGCGCACCCGCCGTACCCGGTCGATCGAGACCACCTCTGCAGCGTTGTGCAGCCGTGTGTCAGGGGTAACCGGGTATTCGTGCTGGGTGTGGGTCAGCTTGATCGGCTCGGCCTGCTGGCGGAACAGGTTGATGATCGGCGTGCAGTTGAGCTTGAAGTTGTTGCGCCCGATGTTCTGGGTCAGCCGCGCCAGGCGCTCGCTGAGGTCGTAGTCGGAGAAATAGAAGTTGACCTCTACCTGCTCGATGGCCTTGCCCTGCAGGATGCGGGCAAATCCACTGAGGTCGAAGAACATGAACTTGTCGGGGAAGGTGAAATACTCGTGCAGCAGGCGGTAGCCCAGGAATGAGCGCTCGGAGTAGTCCACCAGGCCTTCGTCACGGGCGTAGCCCACGGTGTTCAGGGCATCGGCCGGCAGCGCCACTTCGCGGCGGCGGCCCTGGTCGTCGAAGCTTAGCGTGGCCTTGGCGAGGTTGTTGAACAGCAGCTCGTACAGCTGCAGCATCAGGGTTGCTTCGCCGTCGAGGAAGAACCGCAGGCGGTTCATGTCCATCTGTCCGAACAGGGCATCGCCCGTGGCTGCCAGGCGGATGCGCAGACGAGCGACCAGGTCGGCGCTGTGCCCGTTGAAGGCCGAGCGTTCCATTTCCGTGAACGAGGCCTGCTGCACGGCAATCGGCCACAGCTCTACTGGGTAGCAGGTGCGGAACTTGCACACCACGCCTTCCACGGGATTGGCATGCATCTCGGTATGGCGCGCCACGCGGTAGGCTTCGGTGACTTTCTCGTGCCTGCCCAGGCTCAGTTCGACAATCGACATCGACGGAGTAGGGCGCAGGTAGTGGGGGTACAGCACCTCGAGGAAGGATTCGACGATTTCCGGAAACTCGTCATCGAGTTTCTTGTGCACCCGCGCAGACAGGAACGAGAACGCCTCGATCAGGCGCTCGGTGTGCGGGTCTTCGCAGTTGTCGCCTTCGATCAGCAGCCGCGAAGCGATCTTCGGGTACTGCGCGGCAAACTCCTGGCCGAGAAAGCGCAGGTGCGACAGTTCCTTTTCGTAGTAGGGCAGCAGTTCGTCGAGCATCAGTTGAGGTTCTGCACTTTGTATTCCTGGGTGTTGACCTGCAGCACGGCGTCGAATGACACCTGGCGGCTGATGTCCTGCAGACGCAATACGGCGTCCACGCGGAAGGTCAACATGCGATGGCCGTTCTGCTGGGCCAACAGCTGAACACGGACCCGGCGAAAGCGCCGGTCTCCGGTGCTGATCGCCCGCTCCAGCTGTTGCTGGATCAGGCGACGATCGTGCGGGTCGAGCACGCTGCGGCTGATGAAGTCCGGCATGCCGTATTCAAGGATGGAACCACCGAGCTGGCTGAAGCCGTCGAGCTCTTCGGCGACCAGGGACTGGCGGGTGTTCACCAGGACTTCGAGGTCGCGGACGATGCTGGCCTTGTACTCGGCCAGCGAGCAGGTGCGCTGCGCTGCGGGCTCGGCCGACTGGTAGGGACGGTCGTCCAGCAGTCGGTCGAGCAGCGAGGGCAGCAGGCGGGCCTGGTTACTCATGTGTCATCCCTGTACACAACGGCCTGTCAGCCGCGCGCGCCCTGTGGCAGCTCGGCAACCAGCCGCAGCGAGGCGGTCAGTTCATCCAGCTGGTAGTGCGGGCGCAAGTAGGTCACGGCCTTGTACACGCCTGGCTTGCCGGGCACTTCGAACACCTCGGCGCGCGCTTCGCGCAACGGGAACTTGGCCTTGGCCTCCTGGCTGGCGGTGTCGTCGAGCAGCACATAGCTGGCCAGCCACTGGTTGAGGAAGCGCTCGACATCCATGCGCGAGGCAAAGCTGCCGATCTTGTCGCGCATGATCGCCTTCATGTAGTGGGCGATGCGCGAAGTGGCGAAGATGTATTGCAGCTGGGCCGACAGGCGTGCGTTGGCGTTGGCGATGTCGGTGTTGTACTGCTTCTGTTTCTGCGCCGACTGGGTGCCGAAGAACGCGGCATAGTCGGTGCCCTTGCAGTGCACCAGGGGGATGAAGCCCAGGTCCGACAGCTCTTTTTCGCGGCGATCGGTGATGGCGATTTCCGTCGGGCACTTCAGGGCGATTTCGCCGTCGTCGGTCTTGAAGGTATGGGTCGGCAGGCCTTCGACCAGGCCGCCGCCTTCCACGCCGCGGATGGCCACGCACCAGCCGTAGCGGGCGAAGGCGTCGGTTACGCGGGTGCCGAGGGCGTAGGCGGCGTTCATCCACAGGTACTTGTTGTGGTCGCGGCCATCGACGCTTTCGACGAAGTTGAATTCTTCCACCGGCGTGGTATCCGGGCCATACGGCAGACGACCGAGCACGTGGGGCAGGGTGAGGCCGACGTAGCGCGAGTCTTCCGAGGCGCGGAACGACTTCCACTTGGCGTATTCCACGGTGTCGAAGATCTTCGCCAGGTCACGCGGGCCGGACATCTCGGTGAACGAGTCCCAGCCGAACAGCTCGGACGAAGCGGCCGAGATGAACGGCGCGTGCGCCGCCGCCGCGACGTGCGAGATCTCTTCGAGCAGGTACATGTCTTCGGGGTTGCGGTTGAACTCGTAGTCACCGATCAACATGCCGAAAGGCGCGCCACCGAAGGTGCCGTACTCTTCTTCGTAGACCTTCTTGAACAGCGCGCTCTGGTCGAATTCGCTGGCGGCCTTCAGGTCGCGCACCAGGTCTTTCTTCGAGGCATTGAGCAGGTGGATCTTCAGCGTGGTGCTGGTCTCGGTCTGGTCCACCTGGTATTTCAGGCCGCGCCAGGAGGCTTCCAGCTGCTGGAACTCGCGGGCGTGCATGATCTCGTTCATCTGCTCGGAGAGCATCGCGTCGATTTCGGCGATGCGCGAATCGAGCACGGCGATCAGGTCCTTGCTCGGGGTCATCTCACCCTCGAGCACCTGGTTCACCAGTTCGCCAATCAGGTCGCGGGTGCGGTTGCGCTCGGTGTCGGAGCGGGCCACGCGGCTTTGCGAAATGATGCTGTCGAGCAGCGAGGGCTGTGGTGCGAAGTTTTCCACTTCGACCAGGTCGCCGGCCTGTTGCGGTGCGGTTTGCTTGTCGGTCATGTTCGGGCTCCTGCTCAGGCGCGATCGTCGCTGGACGGGTCTTTCACTTCGGCTTCACGGCCGAATTCCTTGCCCAAGGTCTTGAGCTTTTCAGTGTTCTGCAGCACGTCCATCAGCAGCTCTTCGAGCTTGTCGTTGCCGCCCATCTTGTTGCGCAGGTCGGCCAGCTTGTTGCGCACTTCCAGCAGCTTGCGCAGCGGCTCGACCTGCTTGACCACGTTCTGTGGCTCGAAGTCTTCGAGGCTATTGAAGTTCAGTTCCACGCCCAGCTGGGTACCGTTCTTGGCCAGGGTGTTGTCGACGCGGTAGGTCAGGCGTGGCTTGATGCCCTTGAGCACACCGTTGAAGTTGTCGCGGTCGATGTACACGAACTTGCGGTCCTTGAGCTTGGGCAGCGGCTCCAGCGGGTTGCCGGAGAAATCACCCAGTACGCCGACGACGAAGGGCAGCTCCTTTTTCTCGATGGCATCGCCGATGTCCACGTCGTAGGTGATATGGACCCGAGGCGCGCGAACGCGGTCGAGTTTGTGCTGAGTGCTTTCCTTCTTCGCCATCGTGTTCTCCAGTGCGAGCAATTCGCTGCGAATCATTGCGCGGCCCGGTACCGGGCGCTGCGCGTTACAGTCCTTCGATCGTCAGCAGCAGGCGCTGACGGATTTCGTCGTTCATTTCCAGGATGTTGTCGCGGCCTACCAGTTCTTCGAAGCTGGTGTTGCCGGCAATCTGCGTGCTGCTGCGGATGACCGAGTCGTCGGGAAGTTCCGAGCGCACCGGCGAGCTGATGACGCAGAACGGCAGGTCGCCAAAGCCCTTCAGGCGCTCGAAGCTCAGGCCGTAGCGCAAGCCCTCGAACAGCCGCCCAAGGCCAGGCGACTTGCTCAGGCAGTAGAACAGCACCAGGTAGTGCATCACGAAGCGGTACAGCTCGGCGCTGCTGCGGTTGGGGTCTTTGATGACATTGCGAAACCGCGCCAGGTCGAAGGCGTGGAAGCCCACAACCCAGCGGGTCGGGCTGGTGATGCGGATGACCTGGCCGCTGTGTTCCAGGGTCTTGTCGTATTCCAGCGGGAACAGTTCGGGGGTGGTGCTGATCAGGTTCAGCGGTACTTCCAGCTCGGTGACCAGCTGGAACGGCGCGGCCGAACCGATACGTTCGTAGAGTTCGACCAGGGCCTGGAAGTGGCCCTGGGTTTCGCGTCCGCTGCTGCGCTGTGCGCCTTGCAGGTATTCGCCAAACAGGGTTTGCGGACGGATCAGCGGTGCCACGGTGGCAAGGTAATCCGCCGCCTGCGCCTTCAGCGCATCGGAGATCGCCCGCGTTTGGCTACGCAGCTTGATCAGTGCTTCGACATCGAATGTCTGTGTCATTGGTGCATCGTCCATGTGCCTGCTTGATCGTCCTGAAACGCCGGTGGCGTGGACCTGAAAAATCGCCTTTCGGCTGCAGCGAATTTGAGTGCTGGCATATGAATATTGTGTTGCCAGCAATGCCGAGTAGGGCACCTCGCTGCGGAAGAAGTTCCGGCGAGGGGGGCGATTTTTTCCCCGTTTTGTGACGCTGCGCAATAATGGCGCTGTGATATTGACAGCGTGTCTTGGGCGCAGGAGATGGGGGCTCAAGCCCTAAAGACTGGGTACGAAAGGGGCTGGAAAGCGATGAAAATCGGCGACAAAAGTTTTTTTCAAAAAGTGAATCAGTTCTCATTTTGTGCGCCGGCCGCGTGCGTGCAGCGTGGTGGGGAAGCGCGTCAGGATGATGGCAATGCGACCGGTTTCGTCGCGTCCGGCGGGGAAACTGTATTGTTCAAAATCTAATAGCTAGCGCGATGCCCGTAGGAGCGGGTTTACCCGCGAATAGGCCGGACCTGCCGGCCACTATCCCTGGTCATTCACCGTCACAGCCGCCACCGCATTCGCGGGCAGCCTGCCCGCGAACACCGGCGCAGCCGGTTTCATCCAACTCAACGACCATCGACCTGTACGCAAACGTCTCTGCCATCGATTGCCTTGCATGGCCAATTGTCGTTGATGTAATGATCCGGCTTGAAGCACACCCGTTCATCGTTGACCCAGAACATCTGCCAACCGGAGCCCGAGATCCTGAGCTTCGGGCACGACCAGTAGTCCTTTGCCGAAAGCGTGGCTGTGGTCAGCGCAATCATTGTCGGAGCAACGATAACCATCAGCACAACTGTCAGTTGCAGCGAGCGTAGCTGGAACCCATGCAGCCAAGAGGTTTTTGGTGGGTCAAACTTTCGACCGGTCCATGCGGCGATCAGGCTGGCAACGATCAGGCAAGGCCCCAGGGGAATGAATGCAATCATGAAGAAAGCTTTGAGTGGTGTTTCCACGACCGGCGCATTACGGTAGATCCGGCCGTAGAGGGGCACGATATCTGTCCATAAGGCGTACACCGCCAGTGCTCCCATGGCGAGCATGGACAGCATCAGACCGATGGCCGTAAGCCGGAAAAGAATAGGGGACCTTACGTAGAGTTCGGGATGGTCTTTCATGTGTGCCTGAGCATTCCCTGGCTGCCGCGGATCAAACCGGCATGGCTGAACAACAGGTTCAGCACGTTATCACAGGACCAGGCACTGGACCTTTGCCGATGCCATGGTGCGCTGGTACCGGCAGGGTGAAAACCGCGTCAACGGCCGTTGCTTCGACATCGGCAATGTCACCCGCGCAGCCTTGGAAGGCTGAGAGGCCCAGGGGGCCTGACTGGATGGGCATCATCAAGGCCTCGACCGCAGGCAATGGTATCGTTGATACGCCAATGGCTCCGTTACCCAATTCATTCTCAAAGAAATCCCATGATCGATCTAAGAAGCTCAAACGCATTGCTGGCCGACTACGTGCGACGTTATGCGCATCTGTCGCCGGAGCCCTCCCGGCAGTTGCAGCAGCGGATGGACTCCACCTTGCAGTCTGATGCACTGGCGGCGCCGGCGGTCAAGCCAAGCTGGCTGCACTCCAGGGCCTGCACATTGACCGCGGAGCAGGCACTGGACCGCGCCAAGGGCGCGCTGCTTGGCCTGGCCATCGGCGATGCGGTCGGCACCACGCTCGAGTTCCAGGCCCGCGACAGGGGGCAGGTGAGCGACATGGTCGGGGGTGGCCCGTTCAACCTCGTTGCGGGTGAGTGGACTGATGACACCAGCATGGCGCTGTGCCTGGCAGACACGTATGTGAGCAAGGGCAAGTTCGATTACGCCAACTACGCAGATGCCTTGGTCCGCTGGTACCGGCGCGGGGAAAACAGTGCCAACGGTCGTTGTTTCGATATCGGCAATGCCACGCGCAATGCCCTTGAAGGCTGGCTGCGCGAGGGTATTACCTGGCAAGGCAACTATGACCCCTCGACGGCTGGCAATGGCTCCATCATCCGCCTTGCGCCTACGGCAATCTTCCGCCGGCACTCGCTGTCGGCAAGCTGGTGGGAAAGCGTCACGCAAAGCAGCGTGACCCACAACGCCGACGAGGCAGTGAACTGCTGTCAGCTGTTTGCGGCACAGCTGCATCTGGCGCTCAATGGTGCAGACAAGGAAGAGGCCCTGGCCCCAGCGGTGCGTTCGTTGCGGCCTCGCCCGATGATCATCAATGCGGGCGAGTACAAGCAAAAGAGCCGCGAACAGATCCGCTCCTCCGGCTACGTCATCGATACCTTGGAAGCGGCACTGTGGGCCGTATGGAACACCGACAACTTCAAGGACGCGATCCTCCTGGCCGCCAACCTTGCCGATGATGCCGACAGTGTCGCGGCCACCGCCGGCCAGTTGGCGGGTGCGCTGTACGGCGTGTCCGGCATGCCGCCGGAGTGGGTGGAGAAGGTTGCGTGGTCGCAACATATCCAGGAACTGGCAGCCAAGCTCTTCGATCTCTCGCCGCAGCATGATGAACTGGACGCATTGCTTTATGGCCAGCCTTGACGGTTCGGGCAGAAACTGTGAAGTACGCCACGAATCGAAACCAGAGGAACGCTTCGCGACACGTACCTGAGGCAGGAGCCGTATGCGGTAGTTCCGCACGTACGGATCTGTGCGGGGGGGGGGCAGCGAATCTTCTGCTTGAGTGTTTCGGTGTTCATGGTCAGTCCTGATTGGGGTAAGGGACTGCACCACTTCACCGCAGCGTGAGATGGCACCACTCATTTGTTGGTAGGGTCAAACGGTCATGCAGTGTCGGATTTCGTCAGCATTTATCTATGTGGCACTAGATGGCCGTGCCCCGATTTTTTCCCGGCTTGATGATTAATAATTCATCAAGTTGTCTTTTGCGGCATTTTATCACGAAAGCCAGCGCCGCATCAGGGTCATCCATGAAGGCATCAAATGTAGCTGGAGCAATGGCGAAATACTCTTCGTATTCAACCATGCCGTTGCTGACGGGGAACGAAACGTAATACTGACTAGCGTCTTCTTCGATGCCGATTGAGTACATGTGCTGACGACTGATGAAAAGATCTTTGAATTTCATAGGGGGCCTTCAAAAAAGGGGAGCGGTATTGAACCTCTTGGCGGCAATACTCGCCGCGTCTATGACGACTTCACTGTTGCCGTCAGGTAGCTTGCCACCAGGGATCCAGAATTCGTTAGCACCGGCTTCATTTCCCGATGGAATCCGTAGATTCAACTGCTTCGGATCAGGGATGTCTACCGGGACCAGTGCATTGGTATCAAGGAAATTCTCAGGCTAGCCAAGGGCTTACTCCAACGCGCGCTTCTCACCTGCTGTCTTGGCAAGTAGTTCGGTTGCTTCGTGGCCTAGCATGATGAACGACGTACTATCTTTCTGTGCGATGCCGTATTTCTCAAGGTTGGTCTGGGTCATGAAGCGTGAGGCGCCATTTTGGAATTGGGCCAAATGTTGCGCGACATAATCTGGATCTGGATAGGTGGTGGGGGTCGGGCATTTCGCCTTTGGCGATCGCAAGAATATCCTCTTCGGTGAATCCACGTTATGAAACATTTTTCTCCGCCAGTGGAGCTGATGCGTCAGGTAGCGAGACAGTTCGAGTGGGAGCTGTCGGGCATGGGCTCTGATCGATACCTCAAGAACCTTCTGTGACGGGCCATTCGGCGATTGCCGGGTCGCCTCCGGGCGCCAGTGAGGAAGATGAAGGATGGCGATATGACATTGCCTTGCAGGGCGGTATTGCCCCGTTTTCCTAGGCCTGTAGTGAGTTGACAGGGCAGCTTTTGCCGGTGTTTCCTTTGGGCCTTTCTGCCTGCCTGGCATTCGGGAATGTGAATCCTGTCGCACTTATTTCAATGCATGATGGCACTTTCCTTTCTGCAGGCAGTCGCATGATTCCGCAAGCACGTTATGCGCGCATGCAGAATACGCCCGCAAGATCAGGGTTGCAGCTGAGCATCGCAAGCGCGTGCTGGCCGTGTTTTCAAGGAGATTTCGCATGATCATGGACTTGGCCTCCGCGCTGCTGTCGCCACAGAACCGCCGCCTGTTCAAGTTTCACAACCTGGCCAACCCCGAGCAGGAGCTGCTGCTGGAAACCTTCAAGGGCACCGAAGCCCTGTCGTGGGCGTTCAACTACGAACTGCTGCTGGTCTGCGAAGACTCCGGCGTGCCGCTCATGATGGGCTAGCAAGTCAGCATCGAAATCGAAGTGGCCAAAGGCGGCTCGCGCTACATCGCATATGTTGGACAGCATAGCGCCTAGCCCAGAGTATCCTTGAGTGATGACGCAACCGGTTGGGGGACTGACTTGGGCGATTATCTGATTGGGAAAGATTGAATTAAATGTTTACGACCGAACGGTTTTTTGCGCGAATTTGGGCCTTCTGGTTTTTAACGCTTATGATTTCAGTGTTGACACTTGGGGTGGCGCCGAAGATTGTTTTTGTGCCCATGGCTGTATCGTCTTTTGTTACATTTTGCTGGTGCGTGAAATGCGCCTATCGTTCGGAAAGATTTGCTGATTTTGCGTCCTTACGTCTCTGTTTCAGCTTGACTGCCGTGCCGCTTTTTGCCTTTGTCCTGTCAATGGCGATAACGTACAAACAATCAAAAATGGGAGGCGTAGCGGCGCTTGCGATCAGCGCCGTGCCGCTCATTCTTACTGCGTTGGCTTTCGCATTGGCCTATGGGCATCGAAGCAAGGCGAGTTCATTCCTGTTACGCGGTGAGCGGGTAGAAGTATTCGAACCCGAGCAGGCCAATTCGTGGGTTGTGGGCGGGCTTGGTGCAGGGTTGAGTAGTCTGCTGTATCCGACGATAAAGAACTATAATAGTTCTATGGCCGTGGTGCTGTGTGTGATGGTTTTCATTTCGCTGTATTTGGTCTTCTATAATCGCACCAATATCGCTTCGTTAAGGGCGTTAAAAGAACGCGAGCGTCGTGAGGCGCGTCAATACACATTTCTTGAGATCGAATATGTGCGTGCGTTACGTGACGCTTCATGGTTGGCTCGGGTTTTTGCACTCAAGAGCCGAAAATAAGCGATATTAGACGCCAGTTATCCAGGAAGTGTGATGTTGACTTGCCGTCTCGACTCGCGAATCTTCCAGGGTAAGACGGTACAAGACCTAGTTGGCGAGGTATTTGCAGGTTTTGGCAGCTTGGCAAAGTGCGATTTCCGCCTGAACAAATCGTTGAAACCTTATAGCTACTGCAACCCGGAAAGATCGCCGTTCGTACCTTTGACTATAGTCAGTCGCGCAATTTCTTTCCGGTGATCATGCAGAGGCTCAATGAACAGGGGGATGTAATCGGCAGACTTATAGCCCTGTGACTTGAAGAAGTTGGCAGCAGTATCCTGGTTGCCTCGTATATTGGTGTCCTGCCAAGTTGCCCGTTCGAGCAAGCTTCTTGTATGTTCTCCATCTTTTTCTAATCGTGATTTTTATTTTTGGCTTGGAATTTCTTAAAGGAACTCCACTCCTCTCCATCAATCAATGCCATGTAAAATTCTGCAAATAACTGACTGAGATTACGATCGTCCTGTAAGTTGGTCTCCGGTAAGTAGCGGTAACCAGGTATGTCTCTAGCCTCCATGGGGGCATGAATTTTTCCATTTTCAGCTTTTAATAAGAGGCCGCGTAGGGTGTTGAGCATCAGCTTCGCATCGGAATTTTGATCTTCGAGAGCCTCAAGTTTTTCACGAAGCGCTGTAGCGGTAGCCTTCAGTGTGTGCGTGTTCATTGTCTATCCTAGTTATCAATAGTGCCTATGAGCTTGGTGGTCGACCACTCATTACGGTTAGGGGTAAGATATTGAAGTGCGCCACCCGCCCTGTCAATGTTACCTCCAGATTCGGTGGTAGTCGCAGTTTGCGGCACGTAGCTTTTGCAGATATAGCCCACCATCAGGGCTGTCGAGATACTCATTAATCTGTTTGTTGCTAAGACCTCGGGTGCAAAAGTCTCTGCATGTTTTAGTTGTTGATCGTGCGCTACAAAGTCAGGGTCCTGTTTCGCATGAAGCTCTCGCAAGCGCTTCGGCTCGACCTGGCTGATGGGAGATGGTCCTTTAAGGAAACTCCGAACAAGTTGCTCATCAGTCGGAAATGGGCGGCTTTGGGATGCCGAAAAGCCCGATTTTCAGTCGCTGATTATTGGATAATCAAGGCAAAGCCTTGGTATCTGGACTCACGGGCGCACCTCTCCCCGCACTCGCGCACTGCCCGCCGCATCCGCTTCAACGCTTGCGCACTGACTCCCGGAAGGAAGCTGGTAAAAAGCTTGTTCTGCTGGCCGATTGCCTTCCTGGGTCTAAAAGTGAAACCAAGGAAGGTAAAGCTCACATGCGGATACCCTGCGCGTCGATTGCTGTCCTTGCAGTACACGATTTTCGATTTCTCGGGATGCATCGTGAGGCCACAAACCGCTAGACGTGAAGCGATTGAACGCATCACGTGTTCTGCTTGCCTCTGGCTACGACAATGCACTACCGCATCATCGGCATACCGGGCAAAAGGACAGTTTGGGCTATTTCGTTGCATCCATGCGTCAAAGGCGTAATGAACTCATGAAAAGATGGCAAGGCTGCCCGCCCATCATCCCTGGGAGGGTTTCTCCCCCATGCGCGCCTTGAGCTTGTGCAGGGTAGGGGCTCGCCCCCGGAGAGCTCGATACGAAACTCGGCGAAGGCGTGCTCGAGATCGGCATACTGCTGCAGCCCTTCTTCGGTGAACAGATAGCTTCCGGGGATGTCACGCCATTCCATCGGGGTGCGGATCCGCTGCTGCTTTGCCGCGTTCAACAAGAGCGGCAGCTCTACACTCAACTTCATGGCGGCCGGGTCGTGTGACTTCAGCCGGTCAATGATGACACGCAGCGCTATCGATTTTTGCCGGAGTGCGTAAATGTCCATCGTGGCTCAGTCTGCTGGGTGTAGGGTTTATAGCTTTCGTCAGTGACTGCGCCCGATGTTCAGTGGCTGGCCTGATCGAACGTCGGCAATCAATCGGGCAGTTGAATTTTGAGGCCATGAGCCGACTGGATGGCTACGTAATAGGCGTCTTTCAGTGCTCTGGCCAACTCGGGGTCATTTTCTTCGAATTCTTTCGAGGCAATGGCACCGATACTGAGTTGGTGGAGTTTCGATTTATCTTGCTCACGCCCTTCGAACACGGCTTTCACATAGTCAAGTTGGTTTAGTAGCATCCCATAAATGGGGTAAGCGGGACAGGCCTTGTTCCGCTGCGCGGTAATGTCGATAGCCTTCTGTACATAGCCGAGGGGGGTTGTGGGTTTCATAATGCACCTGGTGTTATCAGTTTGAAGAGCTCGCGTTGGCCAGAGGTCATCTGCCGAGCACCGCCAATGGCGTTATAGGGTTGGGAAGGAACGGACCAGGTATCCAGTACCGGTGCCGAGGTACTCCTCAGCAGCGTGACCTTCTCAGTGCTCTGATAGACGTTCACGATCTTGGGCACGATGGTTTCCGTTTTGTAGATCTGGCCAAGCGGGTTGATCCCCAGTTGCCCTGGCACCACGTCAGGGGTAGGAGAGTACCACATGCCTTGCCGGCCGCCGGGCACCTGGAATTGCCAAAGTGTCTTGCCCCGGTTGATTGTTTCCGTGAAGACTGGTTGAGTGAAGTCCAAGCCGTTCATGTAGCCTTCGTAGTCGGCAGGCTTATAGCCCTGTGACTTGAAGAAGTTTACAGCAGTTTCCTGGTTGCCTCGTATGTTGATGTCCTGTGCCAAGTTACCCGTTCGAGCGAACTTCTTGTTCAGGTACTCCCTACGGGAAACTTCCGTTAAGCCTGGCTTATCCGGTGCCTGAGCAATGGGTGGTCGATCGGGTAGTGGTCGCAATGGCTCCGGTTGCGCTTGTGCACGAGAGATCGGTGTGGCCTCTTTGGGCTGCAACTCCGGCTGCGCCAACAGTTTCTGCTCATTCTTCGCCAACCAGGCTGCCAGCTGCTTGTTGGAGATCTCGGCCTGCAGCCGAGCGCTCCGGGCGGCAATGCTTTCCATGCTGCTCATGACGCCGGCCTTCATCTGGCCCCGAGTAAGGTAGGTGACGATGGCTGTCAGTAACAGCAACACCCACTGCTCCTGCCCGCGAGCAAGCTGGCGTGCAGCACGCTCGACACGCTCCTGGGCCTGCGCCGCGGAACCGCCGCTCGGGTCCAGGCCAGCGGGCTTGAGGCCATCCTCGGCGAACCAGGCCGTGGTCATGCCTTGCTGAAGGGTCGACAGGCAGGCCCTGATAAAAATACTCGGCGATGGCGGACAGCCCCAGGCCCATGAGGATCAGGTTGCCGACCTGCAGGCCAATGCCGGCGCCGGCCACCGCGCCCGGCGCCGCGCCGACGCCAAAGGCGAACGCCCCGGCCACCACACTGATCGCCCTGTGGAACCTGAGGATGGCTCGAAAACAGCTGATGGGTATGGGTGAACTGCGCGCTTAAAAGAGAAATCTGGGCGAAAAGCCTCTGAAAACATGACGCATTGAGCGCTTTTTCGATAGATAGCCTGCGTGACGGGGAAATATCAACTCACCGTCTCCGCGCGGCAAGTTGACGGAGCATCCCAAGGTGACACGAGATGGAAGAGCTGACTTACGACAGCTATTGATGGCCTGATTCGAGGAATGTTTCAAGGCTCGCGGATTTATTAACTCAGTTGTTTTCTGTGTAGCTGTCAGGGGTGAGGCTGAAGCCCGGATGGCTTACGCAAGTCAGCGGGGTGGGGGCGGCGAGCAGCCTGAATTTGATGGAGATTGGAGTGAAATGGCTCATTTGAGCGCTTCCAATTGTTTGATGATTTCTGTATTTGTCATGACTTCCTACAAGTAGCGACGTGGGTGTGGGTATTAGAATTACTGGCGCCCGTCAACCTGGATGCAGGCATTTTTATCACTCATGCGCTTGCAAGGCCAGCCGTCACGGGTATAGGAATCAGACTTGAAACAATACCGCTCATCATTGATCCAGCACACCTGCCAGGCAGATCCTGAAGTCAACAGCTTCTGGCAGGGTGTGTACCCCTTCGCCCACAAGCCCAGCGTCACAAGTATCCCAAGCGTAGGCGCTATGTAGAACATTGACCACAGTGTCCTGTGAACGTTCTTGGTAATGCTGGTGTATGGGCAAAAGATGGCGCAATGCCATCTCATTCATAACGGCTAATGCGAAGGATGAGCGATATTCATAGTTGACAGAGTTGCGCATTCCAGTGTTTCCTGCGCCCTCTACACTCGGCCGGCAAATCCATTTGTGATCTGGTTGGCATATTCAGGTGTTGTTGGGAACTTTGCTTGCCTGCATAGGTCGCAGCGCCTGAGACGTGGGCCGATACTGCGCAGGTCGCGCAAGCAGGATTTTTGACAAGGCGTGAACAGAATCGTGAACAGAATCTATCCCTGTACCGCAGCCGACCCCATGGGCCTCGGCGGGCAAGACGGCCTTCTCGGGCAGGGTGACCTGCCATGGCCAAGTGTTGTAGCAGCCAGAACCTACGCCAAGATGGATGTAGGCGGCCTTTATTCGGCTGATGACATGAGTGCCGCCGAGTTTCTTGTTGCTGAACTACGGTCGTCCGAAACGCAGTTGAGTGCTGACGAAGCCGAAGAATACGCGCAGTTACTTTATAGCCTGATTGCAAAAATGGAAAAATCGGGGCGTTTTGCCGCGGATGAACTGCTGGCCATCAAGGAGAAGGCCGAGAAGATTCCAGTCGTAGGGGCACTATTATTTTCAACTGCAAATTTACCCGGCACGCTTGCCAACGTTGCTGCGCTAGGCCATGCCGCATCCAAAGCCACCAAAGTTGAAAACCTGCTGAACATGACGGATGCCACGCGCGGCAAGCTGAAGAAGTGGGCAGCGTCACGTGGCAAACCCGGCAGTGTATCTGCCGCCAGGGCCATGAAAGGGCGCCTGAAACTGGTGCGCATGGGCGGAAACCTCTACTTCGAAATACCCGCCAATAGCCAGGCAAGTTTGTACAGGCTGCCCGGTCGGGGCAGTAACCTGCATGTGGCTGCTTTCAATACCGCCAAGGCGATGCGTGCAACTGCCCATATTGACTCGGCCGGGTACAGCAGCCGTGGCGTAGGCAAAGTACTGACGGGTGCCAAATTAGGCGGCGCATTGGCGTTCGGCCCCCAGGCTTACCTAGATGCGACGGAGGCAAAAAGCGTCTCGGAGTTCTTCCAGAAGTCAGCTTACACCCAGCCGACCAATGCATTGGCCTTTGGTGTCGGTGTATTGGTCGGCGGGCTAACAGGGCCGGCTATAGTCGTGATTGCCTTGTCTTTGGGTGCGGGTTTGGCAGTTCAGTTTGTCATGAGTGATGATTTTTCGGGGCTGGGCACTACCCTGGGTAATTTCTTGACGGGGAAGGATTAAATGTTTACCACAGAACGTTTTTTTAAAAAAATCTGGTCGGTGTGGCTGCTGGTCGTGATATTGGCCCTGATGATGACCGGAGTGGCGCCGCCATTCATGGCGGTGCCGGCGATCCTGATCATTATCGTTATGACGCTGTGGTGCATCAATTGTGCTTACCGCAGTGAGCACTTTGTAAGTTTCGCGAATTTGCGCATGTTCTTCAATATGTCAGTTGCACCAATGTTCGCATCGCTGCTGACACTGGGTGTTACCTACAAAAAAATGAAGTTGGGAGCGGCGACTTCTTTGATGTTAGGGCTCGCACCCGTCGTGCTGGTGTTGTTGACCTATGCAATGGCTTATTACTGGCGCAGTAAAAGTGATATTCTCCACTTTAAAGGGCAGCGCGTGGAATCCATCGAGCCGCCCCAGAAAGTTCAGTGGTGGCAGGCGGGTTTGGCGGCGGGCTTGAGCAGCGTGATCTATCCGCTGATGAAAAGCCATGACGTGCCGGCCACCGGGTTGATCTACTTCTTTGCGCTAATGTCCGTGTTCATGGTGTTTTACAATCGTGACAAGATCAGTGCACTCAGAGAGCTGAAAGTGCGCGAAGCGAAGGAAAACCGTCAATACACATTCATGGATATTGAAACTATTCAGAGCATGCGTGCTGCCTCGTGGTTGGGCAGGCTTTTCGCCGTACGGGCGCGCTGATGTTCACCGTTACAGGGAGTAAATTATGCTAACTGACGTTCTTTCCATGCTCGCGCCGCAAAACAGGCGATTGTTCAAGCTGAATATCCTGACACAAACAGCCAACGATGAGTTTTTGCTGGAGCACTTTTCCGGCACTGAAGAGCTTTCCAAACTCTATGAATTCGATCTGGCCTTGCTCAGCCAACAGAGCGATGTAAAGCTCAAGTCACTGATTGGCAGCCAGGCCACGATAGAAATCGAGTTATCCAACGGCTCTTTCCGCTACATTAACGGCTATGTTCAGCGGTTTAGCACCCAAGGCAGCGACGGCGGCTATGTGCGTTATGCAGCCGTGCTAGGGCCGTGGCTGTGGATGCTGACTTGCCGCTTCGATACACGCATTTTTCAAGAAAAATCGGTCCAGGCTGTTGTCAGTGAAGTGTTCGCCGGATTTGGCACGCTGGCCAAGTACGAATTTCGTGTAAGCAAGTCGCTCAAATCGCACAGCTACATTACCCAGTACCGCGAGAGCGATTTCAACTTTGTGCAGCGCTTGCTTGAGAGCGAAGGGCTTTTCTACTACTTCGAGCACACGGCCGACTCCCACCTGATGGTCATCACCGATGACTCCAGCACCTTGTTGCCGCTGCCCGAACAGCCGCAGATTCGCTACCACTCCGCGTCGGTTACCGAAACCGCTGATTCCATTACTCAGTGGCAGTCAACGCGGCAGCTGCAATCCGGTCAAATTGCCGTTCGCACGTTCGACTATCGCCAACCGCGCAACTTCCTACCTGTGACCATGCAAAGCTTGAATCAACAGGGCGATGTGGACAGGTTCGAGATTTATGATTTCCCGGGCCAGTACACCCATGGCAGCTACGAAGATGGCGAAGCCATCGTACGCAACCGTATCGAAGCGCTCGAGTTGATGGGCAAGACCTTCTACGGCGAGAGCAATTGCCGGGCCATGAAGCCGGGTTACACTTTTGAGTTGATCCAGCATTATCTGCACGACACCGGTGACGCCGAGAACCGTAAGTTTTTGTTGCTGAGCGTGGAGCATCGCGGCAGCAACAACTACATGACTGGCGACCAGGCCGGTTACGTCAACCGATTCGTGTGCGTGCGTAAAAAAATCGCATACCGCCCGCAGTTAAACACCCGCAAGCCTTTGATCAACGGCCCGCAGACCGCCATCGTTGTCGGCCCCCCAGGCGAGGAAATCTTCACCGACGAACTGGGCCGGGTAAAGCTTCAGTTTCACTGGGATCGCCAGGGGCAGTTCAACGATCACAGCTCCTGCTGGGTACGTGTCGCCCAATCCGGCGCCAGCGGCGGCTTCGGCAGCATTCAGATCCCACGCGTAGGCGACGAAGTGGTGGTGGTGTTCCTTGATGGCAACCCGGACCGGCCGCTGATCATGGGCAGCCTGTACAACAGCACCAACACCCCGCCATGGTCGCTGCCGGCGAACAAGACCCAGAGTGGCTTCCTGACCCGGTCGATGAAGGGCGACGGCGGTACCGCCAACTTCTTCCGCTTCGAGGACAAGGCCGGCGCCGAGCAGATCATCATGCATGCCGAGCGCAACATGGATACAGAGATCGAGCTGGATGAGACCCATGATGTGGGGAATAACCGCTCGATTACTGTTGGTGGTACGCACACCGAAACGGTCAAGAAAGACACCGTGGTGCAGGTGACCGAAGGTTCCTACACCCTGCAGGTCGACAACCAGTTCATCCAGGTGGCCGCCAAGCAGCACATCATCCTGCAGGTGGGCGACAGCAGCATCACGCTGACCCCGGAAGGCATCGAGATCAAAGGCAAGGTCATCGTGACCACCAGTACCGACACCACCCAGATCACTGGCGCCGCAGTGCGGATCAATGACTGAGGCAAGGTTCATGTACAAGCCCTCGATCTACGACCGCATCTCTGCCAGGCGCGAAGCGCAAGAGGAGTCTGCGCGGCTGGCCAGTCTGGCGGAAGCTGCTCATGTGCCCGAGGCTGTGCCCGAGCCGGAACCGCTGCCAGCCGTGTTGCAGGATTTCGCCAGCGCTTTCACCTTCGCAGGGTTCTCCTTGCAGTTTCCGCTCGGCTTTCGTTTTCGCGACATCCAGACCACCCTCGAGCATGAAGGCGAGCCGGTCAGCCTCAGCATCCGCCGCCGTGATGTACCCGCCAGGCAGCCGCTGGAGCAACTGTTCCAGAGCGCAGTCGAGGCTTTGCGCGAATTGAACCCGCAACTGCGCGTGATTCGCCAACGTGATTGCCTCCTGGCTGGGAACCCGGCCAAGGTCGTGGACTTTCACTTCAATGCCGGCCACGAGCCTCGGCACGGTCGCCTGGTCGGCGCACTGGTGCCCATCGCCGGCAGCGATTCGCTGCAATGGCTGGATATCTCCAGCGTGATCGACCCCAGCAAGCCCGGCCTGAGCCAGTGGCTGGCCGAGTTCGACCGCATGCTCGATGGCTTCGCGCAGGGCTGACCCCGATTTTTTCGCTATCAGGAATTTTCATCGCATGGATTACGAATTACAGGAAGGCGGCATTGCGCTGCCGGCAGGTTTCGAGGACCGCACGGTCAACATGTTCGTCCTGGGTGCCAGTGTTCCAGCACCCTTGAGCATCACCATCTCGCGTGACACCTTGCTGCCGGACGAAGCGCTGCAGGCCTATGTCGATCGCCAGGTCAAGCTGCTCACCTCCAAGCTGCGCGGCTACACCCGCATGGGCAACAAGGCCGTCACGCTCTCGGTTACCGCACCCATTGCCGGTATCCAGATCGACGCCTATTACATGAACCAGGGCCGCCCGCTGTACCAGCGCCAGGCGGCCTTCATCATCAGCCCCGGGCGTGCCCTGATCTTCTCCACCACTGCACAGGCCGACTTCAGTGCCCAGCAGAACCAGGACTGGGACAACCTGTTGGCCAGCTTCACCCCGCGTGCCCCGTCCGAAACCAGCGCCGAGTCC
>NZ_BCBP01000048.1:0-76115 GCF_001753955.1 Pseudomonas sp. NBRC 111139 | reverse complement strand
GCTGGGGATTCCCAGTTGCCGTGTGCCGCCCTGCGGCTTGGGAATTTCAACCGCTCGCACTGCTTGGGGCTGGTATTCACCGGCCAGTAACCTGGCCTTGAGGGTTGGCCAATACTGTCTCACGTAGCCCGCCAAGTCAGCGACCGTCATGCCATCGGCACCCGGTGCTCCCTTGTTGCTGACCACGCGTTGATACGCACGTCTGAGGTTGGCCGGTGCAAGCACCCGCTCCATCAGCGTGTCCGGCTCCGCGTTCGTCCACGTCACGGACGCCGTCGATACCTTTGCACTGTCAGGCGTCACCCTCGGCTTCTGGCCGGAACTCGGGATGACAGTTTCCGCTGTGGGAAATTTCTGCATTACGGTTACCAACGAGACAGTGACGCCTACTGGCGGCATAACCTGTTCGGCCCTTGGTGGCGCGGTTGACCGCCACTTACTACGGCTTCGGCTGACTTCTGCACGCTCATCCCGTCGCCTTTCGACGCGCGGTAGCACAATGGCAAACGTACAGATCTCCCAGGGTAATTCGCGCGACCTTCCTGCTTATGCCTGTCGGATCTACGTCACAGCGCTCTGTGCAAGTATTGGGCTTTGGCGATTTGTGCCACCTCACCCCGCTGTGCCGCCTCTATCCGCTTCCTGTTCGTCAGGCCAGCATTTTGCCTCGGGCTTCCTTCAGATTCGCGGTCACCCGCGACACCCTTGCCTCCGGCTAACACTTCCCCTTGCCGGGTGTGTAGAGGACTTTCACCTCCAAGTCACCCGCTCGGCCACCATAGCCAAGCAGGTTGCGCTTGCGCGCAACGCGCCATGCCTGGCGCACAACAAAAAAGCCATCCCGAAGGATGGCTTTGAGGCCAGCAGGGCTTATCAGTAAGCCTTGCCAGTCTTGTAGTAGTTCTCGAAGCAGAAGTTGGTCGCGTCGATGTAGCCTTCGGCGCCACCGCAGTCGAAACGCTTGCCCTTGAACTTATAGGCAATCACGCAGCCATCCTTCGCCTGCTGCAACAGGGCATCAGTGATCTGGATTTCACCGCCTTTGCCTGGCTTGGTGTTGGCGATGATGTCGAAGATATCCGGGGTCAGGATGTAACGGCCGATGATCGCCAGGTTCGAAGGCGCGTCTTCCGGGGCCGGTTTTTCGACCATGTCGGTTACACGGAAGATGTCGTCGCGGATCATCTCACCTTTGATCACACCATACTTGTTGGTTTCCTGCGGGTCGACTTCCTGGATGGCGACGATCGAGCAGCGGTACTGTTTGTACAGCTTGACCATCTGAGTCAGCACGCCGTCACCTTCCGGGTTGACGCACAGGTCGTCCGCCAGCACCACCGCGAACGGCTCGTCGCCGATCAGTGGGCGGCCAGTGAGAATGGCGTGGCCGAGGCCTTTCATTTCGGTCTGGCGCGTGTACGAGAAGGAGCACTCGTCGAGCAGACGACGAATACCGACCAGGTATTTTTC
This sequence comes from Pseudomonas sp. NBRC 111139, assembly GCF_001753955.1. NCBI lineage: Bacteria > Pseudomonadati > Pseudomonadota > Gammaproteobacteria > Pseudomonadales > Pseudomonadaceae > Pseudomonas > Pseudomonas sp. NBRC 111139. The sequence goes on along the minus strand of NZ_BCBP01000048.1, from coordinate 74,645 downwards.
CTTGTCGGTGCCCTTGATCTGGTTTTCCAGCTCGTAGCTGATGTCGAAGTGGTCTTCCAGGGCGCGCTTGCCGCGCCCGGTAACGATGGAGATCTCGTTCAGACCCGCATCCAATGCTTCTTCAACGCCATACTGGATCAGTGGCTTGTTGACCACCGGCAGCATTTCCTTGGGCATGGCTTTGGTAGCAGGCAGGAAGCGCGTGCCGTAGCCGGCTGCCGGGAACAAGCATTTTTTGATCATATACGTCCTTACAAAAGGCTAGGCCTGTGGAATTCGGCGCAGTCTAATCAGGCGGCAGTCACCTTACAATGCCCCCGTTAACGACCGTTGCCATCATAGAGATATCCCAGTGTAGATAGTTCCGGGGGATCGTAAATATTGCTGTCATACATGACCGTTGGATGACAGGAAAATCAGCGTGCCAGTGGCGGCCTTTTCAACGGGCTCACCCGCGAAGAGACCGCCACTGGCTGACCTCAGCTACCCGTCCCTTTTCCGATCAGCACCCCATCAACCTCCTGACCATACAGGTTCACCCCATCATTGGCATGAAATTTCACCCGCGTTTTCTCGATGGATCCCTCTACCAACCGCGGGTCCTGTGGCCGCTCGTGGCGGTTGATCCACGCCGCCACATCCCAGGCCTGCTGATCGCTGAGGCTGCCCGGCTTGCCCAACGGCATGTTGTATTTGATGAACGACGCAGCGGTATTGATGCGGTGCATGCCAGCCCCCCAGTTGTAGGAGTCCTTGCCCCAAAGCGGCGGCATTACGTACTCGCCGGCGACCTTTTGCCCTTCACCGTTATCGCCATGGCAAATCGCGCATTGTTCACGGTAAACCTGCTGACCGCGCTTGAAGTCATAACCACCCTTGGGTTGTGCCACCTCCGGATAACCACGTCCGGCAATCTCCACGCCGGTCGGCGCCTTGGTCGACAGCCAGTATGAATACACCGCCAACGCCGTCATCTGCGGGCTGTCAGCGGCCGGCGGCTTGCCGTTCATGCTGAACTGAAAACACCCTTGGATACGCTCGGCGAAGGTGTTGACCTTGTCATTCTTCTTGCGATAGGCCGGATACATCGGGTAGGCACCCCACAGCGGCGCCGAATGCGCCAACCGCCCCTGATCGAGGTGGCAGTTACTGCAGTTCATGCCGTTGCCCACCGCCTCGGGCATCAATCGGCGGGTGTCGACGAACAAGGCATGGCCTTCACGCACCATTTTGCCAAAGGCATTATCGGGCAACTCACGCTCAGCAGGCGGCACAAACTGCGGTGCAGCCTGCACACCGGGCACCTTCAACTGCGACTGGTCTTCCATGGCGATCGGCGTGGCCTGGGCGCTGCCCACGGCCAGCAGCAACAAGACGGGAATCAAGGTTTTCATGGCGTGACCTCCTGACTGGCGGGGCGGGCGAAGAACTCGGCAACGGCCTTGATCTCCTCATCGGTCATGGCCTTGGCCACGCCGACCATCAGCTGGTTGGGGTCATTGCTGCGGCTGCCGTCGCGCCAGGCATTGAGCTGTGCCACCAGGTAACTGGCGGGCTGGCCGGCCAAGGGCGGGAAGTGTTCGCCCACCCCGCCGCCACCCGGCCCGTGGCATTGCACGCAACCTGGAATCTGCCGGCTCCAGTCGCCGTACAGGGCCATGCGGGTGGTCGGGTCATCGGCAATCTGCTGGCGGTGCAGCTCGCCAGCGGGCGCTGCCGGCAGGCTGGCCAGGTAGGTACTGACGGCCTTGATTTCGTCGTCGCTCAGGGCCTTGGCCAAAGGCTCCATCACCGGCTGCTTGCGGCTGCCGTTGCGCCAGTCCTGCAACTGCTTGGCAAGGTAACCGGCCGGTAGCCCGGCCAAACGTGGAAAGCCGGCAGCCGCAATGCCATTGCCGTCCGGGCCGTGGCAACCCAGGCAGGCCATGGCGGCGGGGTTGGCCCCACCCTGGGTGAAGACCTTCTGACCCTCAGCGGCATGTGCCGTGGGCCAGATCAGGATCAGCAAGCTGCCGATCATCACGCGTCTCAACGGTGTCATCACGAATCTCCTTTTCTTTTGTTATATGTTTAGGCTTAAAACATATAAGCAGAGAAAGGAGGACCCGTTGCTTCAGATCAACTTCCGGAGATGCACTGCGTTGCCGCAGTGCGCACATCCCCAAGGCGCAGCGGGAAGTTATTCAGCCGCTCGTGCAGTTTGATGCTGCTGCCGCTGCCGCGCTTGTCGATATCCACCAACGCCGCCGGGCCGGCACCTGAGGTGATTTTCTGCGGTACGATCAGCCGCAGGCCGTCGCCACGCTGCTCTTCGGTCAGCGGGTCACGCGTATCGGCAAGCTTTTCCTTTACGCAATCGGCATAGGCGCGTGGGCTCTTGCCAGAGATCACATCCATCGTTTCACGCGATTGCTCCAGCTCCGCGACGCTCACGCAGCCACCGAGCGCAACCGACAACGCCGCCACCATCCACTTCATTTGCTGCACCTCTGCCTTCAGGAATTCGCTTCGACCACATCCAGGCGGTTTTGCTCCCTGCTTTGGCAGAATTATCTACGCCTGGCGATCAACGCGGCAGTGTAACGGCACATCGTGGTATCTTTTGCTTTTGCAGATCCAAACCTTGCGGAGCATCACATGAAATTCGTACACCAGCGCGAGCACCTCAACGAGGACGATATTGTCGTCATCGAGTGCTCCCAGCGCTGCAATATCCGCCTGATGAACGACGCCAACTTCCGCAGCTTCAAGAACGGCGGCCGTCATACTTACCACGGCGGCCATTTCGAGAAGTTTCCGGCGAAGATCACCGTACCCAGCACCGGCTTCTGGAACATCACCATCGATACCGTCACCACTCGCCCGATCTCGGTCACCCGCAAGCCAACGCTGACCCACAAGATCAAGATCATCCGTCGCTCGTCGTCGAAACTCAGATAAGGCCACCATGACCCAGACCATCAAGTACGTCATCAAATACAAGCTCGACGGCCAGCGTCGCTGGGATTTCGCGCTGATGCCCGATGCCTCGCAAGAGCAAGCCCTCGAGGCCCTGCGCAAGATCCACGGCGACGACGCCGAGAAAATCAGCGACATCCAGGTCAGCAAGGCCCTGTAAGACTCGCCGCAAGCCCCCGCCGCATCGCTCGCCCCACGCAAGGAGACTCGCATGAGCCATTGGCCCGACCGCCGTATCCTCGACCTGCTGGGCATCGAGCTGCCCATTCTGCAGGCACCCATGGCGGGGGCGACCGGCTCGGCCATGGCCATTGCCGTGGGCCTGGCAGGTGGCTTGGGCGCCCTGCCCTGCGCCATGCTCAGCGGCGAGCAGGTGCGCGCCGAGATCGCCGCATTCCGCGCCGGCTGCCCGGGGCGCCCGCTGAACCTGAACTTCTTCTGCCACCAGCCGCCAGCGCCCGATGCCGAGCGCGATGCGCGCTGGAAGCAGGCACTTGAGCCTTATTACAGCGAAGTGGGCGCCGACTTCGCGGCGCCCACGCCGGTGTCCAACCGCGCGCCTTTCGACGAGCAGAGCTGCCTGCTGGTCGAAGCGTTGCGCCCGGAGGTGGTGAGCTTCCACTTCGGCCTGCCGCAGGCCGAACTGCTGCAACGGGTAAAGGCCAGCGGTGCCAAGGTACTGTCCAGCGCCACGACTGTGGAAGAAGCGGCCTGGCTGGAGCGCAATGGCTGCGATGCGATCATCGCCATGGGTTATGAAGCCGGTGGCCATCGCGGCATGTTCCTCAGCGATGACATCACCAGCCAGATAGGCACCTTCGCGCTCGTACCGCAGGTGGCCGATGCCGTCGGCGTGCCGGTGATTGCCGCCGGTGGTATCGGCGACCACCGCGGGCTGTTGGCGGCACTGGCCCTGGGTGCCTCGGCAGTGCAGATCGGCACGGCTTACCTGTTCTGCCCCGAGGCCAAGGTGTCGCCAGCGCATCGCCGGGCGCTGGACAGCGCGCCTGCCAGCGACACCGCGCTGACCAACCTGTTCACCGGCCGACCGGCGCGCGGCATCAACAATCGCATCATGCGCGAGCTGGGGCCGATGAGCGAGCTCGCACCGCGCTTCCCGCTGGCGGGCGGGGCATTGATGCCTTTAAGGGCGATCACCGATCCGCAGGGTAAGAGTGATTTCAGCAATCTGTGGTCGGGGCAGGCGTTACGGCTGGGCCGGCACATGCCGGCGGGTGAGTTGACCCGGGAGATTGCCGGTAAGGCACTGGCAGTGATCGGTCACCAGGCATTCTGACAGGCAGGCCTGGCCTCTTCCCGGCCAATGGCTTATCGCTATATAGTTAAGGCTATAACGATAACCTCAAGGAGCTGTCTTCATGCGTATCCGCTCGCCCCAGCTGGCCGTCACTGCCCTGGCCAGCCTGTTCGCCTTCAACACTGCCTGGGCCGACGAAGTCCAGGTCGCGGTCGCAGCCAACTTCACAGCCCCTATCCAGGCCATCGCCAAGGACTTCGAAAAAGACACCGGCCACAAACTGGTCGCGGCCTATGGCGCCACCGGGCAGTTCTACGCGCAGATCAAGAACGGTGCACCGTTCGAAGTGTTCCTCGCCGCTGACGACACCACCCCCAAAAAGCTGGAAGCAGAAAAGGAAACCGTACCCGGCTCGCGCTTTACCTACGCCATCGGCACCCTGGCCCTGTGGTCTGCGAAGGAAGGCTACATAGATGCCAAGGGTGAAGTGCTGAAAAAGAACGAATACAAACACCTGTCCATCGCCAACCCGAAAGCGGCACCTTACGGCCTGGCCGCCACCCAGGTACTGGACAGGCTGAAGCTAACCGAAGCCACCAAAGGCAAGATCGTCGAAGGCCAGAACATCACCCAGGCCTTCCAGTTCGTCTCCACCGGCAACGCCGAGCTGGGCTTTGTCGCCCTGTCGCAGATCTACATGGACGGCAAGGTGACCCATGGCTCGGCCTGGATCGTGCCGTCCAACCTGCACGACCCGATCCGTCAGGACGCCGTCATCCTCAACAAAGGCAAGGACAATGCGGCCGCCAAGGCACTGGTCGAATACCTCAAAGGCCCGAAAGCCGCAGCAGTGATCAAATCCTATGGTTATGAACGCTGATGCCACTCGATGCCAGTGACCTGGGCGCCATCTGGCTGACCGTGAAACTGGCCAGCCTGACCACCCTGATCCTGCTGGTCATCGGCACACCGGTCGCCTGGTGGCTCGCGCGCACACGCTCATGGCTGCGCGGGCCGGTGGGTGCGGTGGTGGCACTGCCCCTGGTACTGCCACCGACGGTGATCGGCTTTTACCTGTTGATCGCCCTTGGCCCGCACGGCTGGCTCGGGCAGGCCACCCAGGCGCTAGGCCTGGGCAGTGTGGTGTTCAGCTTCACAGGCCTGGTGATTGGCTCGACGGTGTACTCCATGCCGTTCGTGGTGCAACCCCTGCAGAATGCCTTTGGCGCGATCGGCCAGCGGCCCCTGGAAGTCGCCGCTACCCTGCGCGCCAGCCCCTGGGACACCTTCGTTCATGTGGTGCTGCCGCTGGCCCGCCCTGGCTTCGTCACTGCCAGCATCCTCGGCTTTGCCCACACGGTGGGCGAGTTTGGCGTCGTGCTGATGATCGGTGGCAACATTCCCGACAAGACTCGCGTGGTTTCGGTGCAAATTTTCGATCACGTCGAAGCCATGGAGTATTCGCAAGCCCACTGGCTGGCCGGTGCCATGCTGGTGTTCTCTTTCCTGGTGCTGCTCCTGCTGTACGCTGGACGCCGCGGCAAAGCTGGCTGGAGCTGAAATGAGCGCATCGATTGTGGCGCGCCTGAAACTGGCGCGCGACGACTTCACCCTGGACGTCAACCTGCACCTGCCCGGGCGCGGCATCAGCGCACTGTTCGGCCACTCTGGCTCCGGCAAGACCAGCTGCCTGCGCTGCCTGGCCGGGCTGGAACGGGCCGCCAGCGCCTATATCGAGGTCAACGGCGAAGTCTGGGAAGACAGCACCCGTGGCTACTTCCAGGCACCGCACCTGCGCCCGGTGGGCTACGTGTTCCAGGAAGCCAGCCTGTTCCCGCACCTGTCGGTGCGCGGCAACCTGACGTTCGGCTGGCGCCGAGTAGCGCCCGCTGAACGCAAGGTCAGCCTCGACCAGGCGTGCCAACTGCTGGGTATCGGCCACTTGCTGGAGCGCCGCCCGGCAACCCTGTCGGGTGGCGAGGCGCAGCGGGTAGGTATTGCCCGCGCCCTGCTCAGCAGCCCAAGGTTGTTGTTGATGGACGAGCCGCTGGCAGCCCTCGACGGCCCGCGCAAGCGCGAGATACTGCCCTTCCTGGAGCGCCTGCACGACGAACTGGACATCCCCCTGATATATGTCAGCCACGCCCAGGATGAAGTCGCGCGGCTGGCCGACCACCTGGTGTTGCTGGAACAAGGCCAGGCGATTGCCAGCGGCCCGATCGGCGAAACCCTGGCTCGCCTTGACCTGTCGCTGGCCCAGGGCGACGACGCCGGCGTCGTGTTCGAGGGTAAGGTGGTAGGGCACGACCCGCACTACGGCCTGCTTGACCTGCGCCTGCCCGGCAGCAACGGGCCGCTGCTGCGCATCACCCACGCGGCGCAGGTGATGGGCAGCACCCTGCGCGTCAAGGTTCAGGCCCGGGATGTCAGCCTGGCCCTGGCGGCGGACAGCGCATCGAGCATCCTCAACCGCCTGCCGGTGCGTGTGCGCGAAAGCCGTCCGGCGGCTAACCCGGCGCATGTGCTGGTCAGCCTGGATGCTGGCGGCAATGCCCTGCTTGCACGCATCACCCGCTTCTCGGCAGACCAGCTCGGCTTGCACATAGGGCAGACACTGTTCGCCCAGATCAAGTCGGTGGCCCTTTTGGGTTGAGCATCCTTAGCGCGCGTATTGTCCATTGATCAGTGACCTGATCGAGGCCTGCTGCCCATGCTCGACTGCCCCCTGCCGCGCACCCTGCACTACGTTGACGACAGTCAGCCGGGCCTGACCCGTCGGCGCTGGCGCGACCGTTTCATCTATCTGGATGCCGATGGCCAACGGGTACGTGACAGCGACACCCTCTCGCGCATCGCCGCACTGGTGATTCCCCCGGCCTACACGGATGTGTGGATCTGCGCCGACCCGCAAGGCCACCTGCAAGCTACCGGCCGCGATGCCCGCGGCCGCAAGCAGTACCGCTACCACGCACAGTGGCGCGAACTGCGCGACCAGCACAAGTATGGGCGCATGCTTGCGTTCGCCCAGGCCCTGCCAAAGCTGCGCACACAGCTGGAAGCCCACCTGGCGCGGCCAGGGCTGGACCGGGAAAAGGTCATGGCACTGGTGGTGAGCCTGCTGGATCACACCCTGATCCGCATTGGCAACCAGCGCTACCTGCGCGATAACCGGTCGTACGGGTTGACCACCCTGCGCAATCGCCATGTGCAGGTCAAAGGCAGCACTATCCGCTTCCAGTTCCGCGGCAAGCGCGGCGTCGAGCACAACGTCACCCTCAACGACCGACGCCTGGCCAACCTGCTAAAACGCTGCATGGAACTGCCTGGGCAGGCGCTGTTTCAATACCTGGATGAAGACGGCCAGCGCCATAGTGTCGGCTCCAGCGAGGTCAATCAGTTTCTGCAGCAATTGACCGGTGCCGACTTCACCGCCAAGGATTATCGCACCTGGGCCGGCAGCAGCCTGGCATTGAACCTGCTGAAGCCCTTGGCCTGGGAGCCGGAAAGTGAAGCCAAACGCCAGGTTGCCGCGATAGTCCGCCAGGTGGCCACACGCCTGGGCAATACACCGGCCGTGTGCCGGCGCTGCTACATCCACCCGGCAGTCCTGGAGCACTATGCCTTGGGGCGCCTGGCCAATTTACCGAAAAACCGTGTGCGCAAAGGCCTGGACCCGGAGGAAGTGGCCTTGCTGCTGTTTCTTCAGGCACTCGAGGAACAGGAGGACCATTGAGCTTGTCTATTCAGTCCATGATGCGAAGAAATTTCCCATTAGTCGCCAAGCCCCCTATTCTTGCCAGCGAGCACCTTGGCCGACAAACCGTTGACGGTTTGCTTTGGCACCTGCAACTGAAGACACGCAACAGAATTTGTCTGTCGGGGAATTACTATCCGCCGAAAGCGTCTTTAATGAGAAGGAAGAGGGACAAGCTCCCGCCGCAGCGGCAACTAGCCCTGCGGACTTTTACATCACCAAGGAGAATTACATGCTGATACTCACCCGTAAGGTTGGCGAAAGCATCGTCATCAACGATGACATCAAAGTCACCATTCTGGGCGTCAAAGGGATGCAGGTGAGAATCGGTATCGATGCACCGAAAGATGTTCAGGTCCATCGAGAAGAGATCTTCAAACGCATCCAGGCCGGCAACCCGGCTCCGGAGAAACACGAAGACTCACACTAGCGCCACCCGAGGGGCATGGATGCGCTCGACCGCCAGCCTCAGGTGCCCATCAACTGATGCACCGTGGCGATCATCTCATCCATGTCGAACGGCTTGTCGAATATTGCGGCAAACAGGGCCGGGCATCCTTGGCTGGCCTGTGCGCCGCTCATGAGGATGACCGGCAACTCGCTTAACGCCGGGTCCTGGCGTATGGCACGTGCCAACTCCTCACCGTTGAGTAGCGGCATCATGTAGTCGGTAATCACCAGCTGCACGCGTTTTTCCTTCAACGCCTCCAGTGCTTTGCAGCCATTGCTCGCCTTTTCCACCACGAAACCTTCGTCCTCCAGGGCAAAACCGAGGATATCGGCGATCAGGTACTCGTCATCGACAATCAGGATGGTGTTCATCGGCTCGTCCGTCACCCGCTCCCCTGCGGCGTCGGCGTTCCCGAAAGCACACCGCAGGCACCTTCGAATGCCTTGCGCAAGGTAATGCCTTGCGGCCCGATCAGCAGCTCGTGCAAGGCCGGGTCATGGTGGCTGTCACGCACCTTGAGGACCGACAGCATGCGCCGCAGTTGCGAGTCCAGTTCGACAAAGCGCATCAGCATAAGGTTGTCGACGATACTCGACAGGTCCGGCGCGGGGGCGCTGATTTCCGCGCCGAAAATGTCGCGCATCTCCCAGGTCAGGACCACGCTGACATCGCGCGCGCGCAACTCACCCGCCAGCGCGCGGAAAAACGCATTCAGCCGCGTCGGGTCAATAGCCAGGCGGCTGAATGCGCCAAGGCTGTCGATCACCACGCGCTTGCTGCCCTGCGCCGCTACACGCTCCAGTAGCCGCGCGCCAACCTGGTCCAGCAAGCCCTCGGTGGTCGGCTGCCAGCACAGCTGCAAGCTACCGCCCTGCTCCATCGCGGCAAAATCGTAGCCGAGCGAAGCGGCCTTGCTGCGCAGGCGTTCGGGCGTTTCGTAAAAACCGAAATGCAACCCCGGCGCCTGCGGCGTGCTGGCACCCAGAAAGGCCAGGCCCAATGACGTCTTGCCAATCCCCGAAGGCCCCATCAACAGGCTGACTGACCCGGTGGCCAAGCCACCACCAAGCATTTCATCGAAGGTTGGGACACCGCTGCTGATACGCGCCAAGGTACCGCTGCCCAACTGGCTAGGGTGGCTGAACAACGCTTCCAGGCGAGGATAGACCTGCATGCCGGACTCATCGATAAGGCATTCGTGACGCCCCGACAACGCACCACTGCCGCGGGTCTTGCGCAATTGAACATGGCGCACGGCGCGGCTGCCCACCAGTTGCTCACCCAGTTCGATCACGCCATCGACCATGGTGTGTTCCGGGCTGCCCTCGTCCAGCCGGGCACTGGTCAGCAACAGTACGGTGCAACCGGCGAAGGCGGCATGCCCCTGCAGCTCAGAAACGAACTTCTTGGTGTCCAGCGCGGTTTCCGCGCGTACCCGGGCATTGAGCACACCGTCGACGATCAGCAGGCTGGCCTGTTGCCGGGCAATTTCCTGGCGCAGCAACCGCACCACCGCATCCAGCCCGTCCTGCTCGAGGGTATCAAAGGCGCTGACGAACTGGATCTTGTCACCGACCAGCGCCGGGTCGAAGAAGTCCAGCGTGGACAGGTACTGGAACAAGCGTTCATGCGACTCGCTCAGCAAGGTGGCCACCAGCACCCGACCACCGCCACGCACGTGGCCGCAGGCCAGCTGATTGGCGAGGATGGTCTTACCGGCCCCCGGCGGCCCCTGGATAATGTAGGAGGCGCCAGCTATCAGGCCACCCTTGAGCAACGCGTCGAGCCCGTCGATCCCCGTTACCAGCCGCTTCAGTGCCTGTGCCATGATGTCTACCTGTCGAGTGGGCTATCCGTCTGGTCCTGATACATTGGCAAGTACAGTCGCATGCAAGTTCCCCGGCCAGGCTCGCTGTCGACACAAATGGCACCACCACTTTGCCGGGCGAACCCATAGACCTGGCTAAGCCCCAGGCCGGTACCCTTGCCGAAAGGCTTGGTGGTGAAAAACGGCTCGAAGATACGCGGCAGTATCTCTGTGGGTATGCCTGCGCCGGTGTCTTCCACCTCGAAGCGCACGAAGCTGCCCTTCAGCCCTTCAACTTCGCCGAACAGCTCGACCACATCGACAGTCAGGCTGATGCGGCCATGCCCGTCGATGGCATCACGGGCATTGAACAACAGGTTGAGCAATACCATCTGCAGTTGCCCGGCATCCACCTCGATCCGCGGCAGGTCCGGTTGTAGCAACACCTTCAAGTCAATCGAGCCTGGCAATGCATGTTCAAGCAGGCCACGCGTAGCGTTAACCAAGTCTGCCGGGGCAACGCTGGCCACATCGAGCTTGCGGTGACGGGCAAAGCTGAGCAGTTGCTGGGTCAGTTCGGTGCCACGCTGACTGGCATCGAGGATGTGCTGCAACATGCGCTGGGTGCGTGCCGGGTCCTGGGTGGCCAGCGCCAGGCGCGCGGAGCTGATGATGATGGTCAACATGTTGTTGAAGTCGTGCGCCAGACCACCGGTCAACTGGCCGAGGGCTTCAAGCTTCTGCGCCTGGAACAGCTGGGCGCGCACTGCGTCGAGCTGCAGCGCCGACTCGCGACGGTCAGTGATATCGCGTGTGACTTTGGCCAGGCCAATGATCTGGCCATTTTCATCACGGATCACATCCAGTGCCGCCAGGGCCCAGAACTGCGAACCATCCTTGCGCACCCGCCAGCCTTCGTCCTGCGCCACACCCTGCTCCAGCGCCTGACGCAGCAGGCACTCGGGGCGGCCCTGCGCACAATCCTGTGGGGTGAAGAACAACGAAAAATGCTTGCCGATCACTTCATCCCTACGGTAACCCTTGATCCGTTGCGCGCCGGCGTTCCAAGACACCACATGGCCGGAAGGGTCGAGCATGTAGATGGCATAATCCACCACCGACTGAACCAGCTGTTCATAACGATGGGCGGGCATGAGGGAAGCGTCGAGGCAGTCGGCTGAAACCATGCAAACTCCACTGGCACAGCAGGAGGGAGAAAATGAACGTAGCCTGGAGTGTCTGCCAGTAGACAGCTGAACGACTACAGGCTGTCAGCGTTCCGGCTCGGCCAGCGCCGGGCTGATGCGCCGCGGCATGGCCTCTTTCAGCAATCACAGGCTGAGCCGCATGATCATACCACCGCCGGCAGAGGCCAACACGAGCACCTGCGCGAACAACAGCCGCCAGAATAACCGTGGACGCACCACACCTTCGCCAACTCGGCCCCAAGTCATTGCGGAACACGCTTGGATCCAATCATGGGCAACAGTGGCGTAACGACAGCAAGGTGTCAATTGCCCGTTCGATCGCCTCTTCTATCTGTTGATCATAGGTGCTGCAGTTGACTCAACTATAACAATGGGTTATAAAGCGCGCTTGATTGCGAAGCCCTTCTGCTTAGAAGCGAGCTGGTCGTTGCGACCCCTTCAAACGTGCGAGTGTGGTGGAATTGGTATACACAGCAGACTTAAAATCTGTCGGCGTGAGCCTTGCGGGTTCGAGTCCCGCCACTCGCACCAAACTTCGTTGAAAAGGCGCCCTTGCGGCGCCTTTTTGCTGCCTGACAGCAATGTCTGGCGCAGCTGCTAAAGTGGAGCTTGTCCCCGTCCACTGGAACGCCGCCATGCGCTACTCCCTGTTCGATGGTCAACGCGACATCATTATCCTGATCGCCCGCGTACTGCTGATGGTCCTCTTCGTCTTGTCTGGCTGGGCCAAGCTGACCGGCTTCGATGGCACGGTAGGCTACATGACCTCGCTCGGCGCCCCTGCCCCGATGCTGGCAGCAGGGATTGCCGTCATCATGGAGTTCGTCGTCGCAATCCTGTTGATCCTCGGTTTCTACACGCGGCCGCTGGCCTTTCTATTCGCGCTGTTCGTACTGGGCACGGCGCTGCTGGGCCACCCGTTCTGGAACATGGTCGACCCCGAGCGCAGCGCCAACATGACTCAGTTTCTGAAAAACCTCAGCATCATGGGCGGCCTGCTGTTGCTCGCGGTAAGCGGGCCCGGGCGGTTCTCGGTGGATGGTCGCTGAGTCAGTCGTCGCAGTCGTCGAACCAGGCTGGGTGATCGCGCTCTTCATCATCGAGGTCATCCAGCGTCTCCTCGTCTTCCTCCACTTCATCCTCGGCGCCTTGGGCATCTGCCTCGGGCTCCACGTCGTCGTAGAGAAATTCGTGGTCAAGCAGGTGATCGTGCTCGGGTTCGTGCAGGTCGTCTTCGTCGCGCATGCTGGCTCCTGGGATAATGGCAGGCCTGTATAGGCTGATCAGGATGCTGGGTCAATGCGTTGTCGCTTAATCCTGGGTTAACCGGCCCGGCGCAACCTGCAGGCTCTCCCTTCAAACGTCTTTCGCCCGCCTTTATGGCGGGCTTTTTTTATGGCCCTGCGTACTTCGGTGCAGATGATGACACCCCCATGACCTGACCTTCACGAAATGCCGACATCCGAATGAGCACACTGACCCTGCTCCGTACGTTCTTGCAGCCCGCCGCATCATTGCCGCGGGCTTTTCTTTTTTCCGTAAATGCCAGTCAGGGATCCGTCGGTATTTTGCGCAAGCGTCCACCATGACCATGACCTGAAGCAGTTTTGCCTGGCCAGGCAAGGTCTATGCTGTCCCAGCGATAACCCAAGCTCATATCGAATAGACACGGAGGCTCTCATGAAAGCTGCTGTCGTTGCACCAGGCCGTCGCGTGGACGTGGTAGAGAAAACCCTGCGCCCTCTCGAGCACGGCGAAGCGCTACTGAAGATGCAGTGCTGCGGTGTGTGCCACACCGACCTGCACGTGAAAAATGGCGACTTTGGTGACAAGACCGGTGTAGTACTGGGCCACGAAGGTATTGGCGTGGTTCAGGAAGTTGGCCCGGGCGTCACCTCGCTCAAGCCAGGCGACCGTGCCAGCGTTGCCTGGTTCTACCAGGGTTGCGGACATTGCGAATACTGCAACAGCGGCAACGAGACCCTGTGCCGCGACGTGAAGAATTCCGGTTACACCGTGGACGGCGGCATGGCCGAGGCCTGCATCGTCAAGGCCGACTACTCGGTTAAAGTGCCCGACGGCCTCGACTCCGCTGCCGCCAGCAGCATCACCTGCGCCGGCGTCACGACCTACAAGGCAGTGAAGATCTCCAACGTCCGCCCCGGCCAATGGGTCGCCATCTACGGTCTCGGCGGCCTGGGCAACCTGGCCCTGCAATATGCCAAGAATGTGTTCAACGCCAAAGTCATCGCCATCGACGTCAACGAAGAGCAACTGCGCTTCGCCAGCGAGATGGGCGCGGACCTGGTGGTCAACCCGCTCAACGAAGATGCCGCGAAGGTCATCCAGGCCAAAACCGGCGGTGCACATGCTGCCGTCGTTACTGCCGTTGCCAAAGGCGCGTTCAACTCGGCTGTCGATGCCTTGCGCGCTGGCGGGCGACTGGTGGCCGTCGGGCTTCCGTCGGAGTCCATGGACCTGAATATTCCCCGTCTGGTGCTTGATGGGATCGAAGTGGTGGGCTCGCTGGTAGGTACACGCCAGGACCTGCAGGAAGCCTTCCAGTTTGCCGCTGAAGGCAAAGTGGTGCCCAAGGTAACGCTGCGACCGATCGAGGATATCAACCAGATCTTTGACGAGATGCTGGAGGGCAAGATCAAAGGCCGGATGGTGATACAGTTCGAAGGCTGACAGGCCGAGCCAGGTCGTGTGGAACCACAGCAAAGCCCGTAGATAACCCTCTACGGGCTTTTTGCCTTCTCAATTGTCAAAGGAACAGACCATGACCGTGGACTGGCACGCCGGGCCGATTAGCCGTACGACTCCACTGGACAAGCATTACCGCAACACGCAGAAGGTTCGTCAGTTTCTGCTCAGCGAGTGCGGCGCGGCATTCAAGTTCGACCGTGGACTCATGCTTTGGATCAAGAGTGGTACCCCATCAACCATGGGTGACGTCGCGGACGAATGGCTACGGAGGTATGGGTGAAGCTCTGTATCTGACGGCTGGAGGCAGGCCTTGCCTGCAGCCGTTGCCTTCAGCATCTTGTCCAACGATTCAACCATGCTGGAATAATCCATTTCCTGACTCCCTCGATGGTGGAATTGGCTTGAGCCCAACCCTAGACTGCGAACATTTCAATATTTGATGAGCAAACCTGGAAATATCACTCATCCTTCATGCTGAAGACCGACGCCCGCGAGGTGTGGTTCAAGAAAAGTGCTCAACCTGCAATGGCGAGCCTGTGCATATGAGGAGATCGGTATGTCCATTCGAAGTTTGGCGAAGAACCTGCCACCAGACCCTTCGCGGGAAGGCTGGGTCATCGGATGGGGGGTCCTGAGAGACCGACATCCATGGCATTTCGTCGACGTTTATGCTGACCAGAAAACGGCGATGGCAGAGGCGCAGCGCAGAGGAGACGGCTACGTGGTGGAATTCGGCTCACACCGCTTGGGGACGCATGAATTTATCTGCGGTGTCACCTTACCTGAAGGCTGACGCTCGATCGAAAATAGTCACTGACAGGACTTCAAGGCATTATCTGCCCATTGGCAATAGCACTGGCTTCAAGCTTGGCACGCTCCGCGTCCAGAAAAACATAAGCGGCCTGTAGCGTGGTGATCTTCGTTTGAATCTCGGCCATCTTGGCGGCGACCAAGACGGCGCCTTGCGCGCAATCGATCGTGTTACCCCGCCTGGCCACAAGAATGTCCCTAATCTCGGCAAGTGAAAAGCCCCCGCCCTGGGCGCTCTGTATGAAGGCCAAGTCAGCTACGGTCTGTTCACTGTAACTGCGATAGTTGTTGGCTTGTCGGTGTGGCTCGATAAGCCCGAGCTGTTCGTAATAGCGCAATGCATGGCGGCTGAGCCCACTCCGGCGCTCCAACTCTCCAATATTCACGTTAAAAATCCTTGACTGTAGAGCAGGCTCTACACCTTAGCCTGCGCCCATTATCCAAACAAGGGTTCAAACATGAGTGTGGAATGCTTTGTCACCGGCGGCAGCGGCTTTGTGGGGCAACATTTGCTGGCCGCTCTTACTGCGCAAGGGCACAAGACCTGGGTGCTGATGCGCAGCCCCGGCAACATCGAACGCCTCAAGGAGCAGGTAGGCCAACTCGGGGGTAACCCGGAGTATCTCCATGCCGTTGAAGGCGATATCAGCCAGGAGGGGCTTGGCCTCAGCGAAGCAGACAAAGAACGCGTCACTTCGGCCGCTGTATTTTTCCATCTCGCGGCGGCATTTTCCTGGGGGCTGACACCGGAGCGCGCCCGCACAGTCAATGTCCAAGGTGCTCTGAGCGTGGCCAGGCTTGCGGCCAGCCAGCGTATCCGATTGCTCATGGTAGGCGGCTTCATGCTGCAAAACCTCAACCACCTTGCCCGTATCGGGGTTGATATTCAGTGCCCTGAAAACACAAACTGGCCCGCAGTCTACGCCCGGGTAGGCGGCTACGAAGGCAGCAAACTCGAGTCCCATTTTGCAGTGATCCGCTATATGCAAGACGCGGATGCGGATTACACGATTGTTCACCCTGCTACGGTGTGCGGCCACAGCGAGAACGGGCATATCCTGGACGGACAACCGCTTGCCGAACTCATTCGCAATCTGGCACAAGGCCGGTTCAAAGCTGTTCCCGGTTCCGCCAGTCACTGGTTGCCATTGGTCAGCGTCGATTATCTGGTGAACATGATAACTTGCGTGGCGTTCGACCCCGCCATGGCCAACCGGCAAGTTCTGGCGCTGTATGAGCGAACACCAAACTTGCAGGGAATGCTTGTGCAGATCGCAGACACGCTAAAGGTCAAGGCACCCCGCCGCCATATACCCATAGGGTTGCTCAGGTCGATATTGACAATTCCGGGACTGGCGACCCGACTGGCGATCAGCGCCGAGTCATTGAACTTTATTCAGACACAGCGCTTCGACATGGGAAACAGCAGGCAATTGGAGCGCAAGTACGCGTTTACCCATCCCGACATGACGCAGGCCTTGGAAAACACGGTGCGCTATGTCAACGGCTCCTTGATGAAAAAATCCAAAAGTGAGGGCGCAGGCCAGCGAGGATGACGGGCCAGGCTGATGAAGCCTCCCTGCCGGATTGCTGGAAGTCTGGAGACGCAGAGGTTTCATGCACGGTGTCTTCGCTGATGACAATAGGTCGCCGCTTGACCTCCGGCGCTGCGCGCCTGGCCGCTATTTCGAGGCAGCCATAAAGCCTGCAGCAGGCGCACCTTCAGTGGCGACCCGTCGGGCCCGGCCAACGCCCCACGCCAGTGCCCTGGTCATCGACTCGCCAGGGCGAGAATCGAAGGCCTCTTCAAGGATAGCCATGCCACCAGGGGCGTACACCCCGATGAACATCTGCGTTTTGCCTGTCCGCGACAGTCGCGTCTGAACATCAATGTATGTCCCATCGTCGAGTGTCTCGTCGTGAGTTCGGTGATGAAGCGTCGGGTCAGCCCAGGCCCAGAAAACATCACCGCGTATTCTCATGAGACGCTCCTACGACTTTAGTTGTAGTCAGGTGGTTTATTGCCACCATAGCGAACGTGCAGTTTTACGCAAATTCGTCTGACTCATCTGTGAGCTGAATCGGACAATCGGCTATTCAGCAGCCCCGCCAAAGACTCAACGCTTGTCGTGAAGTTCGGGCGGCCAAGCGCTGAAGAACCACATGACTCCTGGCGTCAATACATAGATCCAGTGCTGGCCAGGGTAGATGAAGATGCCGACAGCCCAGATGGCGAGTAAGGTTCCGCCCGCTCGCCTACGCCGCCTCGGCGTGAACCATTCCTGAAACGCCTTGTGCCTCTCCCGCAGTTTCATTACCACCCTCCCTGTTTGGTAAGCGGCGAAGCATATCACCTCTAATTCAACGATAACGCGTTCCCGGCAAGGGCGGCGTCTGCACGCAAGAACCACGACATGACCCAACAACAGCACGACGAGCGCAAGCTGGACCGGGTCTTCCGCCAACATCTAAGAGCTCAAGCAGCTGCGCTCAGTGTTTGACTAGACATAATGGCCCCCAGCACGCCGGCCCTGATCGCGCAGTACCGCGACTCAAGGTTGGCCAAGAGATTTCGGAACTCCATGCCAAAAGTTACCGAACTCGTGGCGTTTTTGGACTCATGAAGAAAAGCCCCGCAGACGTTAATCTGCGGGGCTTTCGAATGGTGGAGGCCGAGGTCGGAATCGAACCGGCGTAGACGGATTTGCAATCCGATCCAAGAATCGCCGCCTCTTGCGGGCTGGGCGGGAAAATCAGTTCCAAAACGAAGCAGGATTTGTCCCGCTGTAACCCGCATTCTACAAGGGTCGCCCTTTTAGTTTTGGAACTGATCTTGAGGCCCCTGTCACCCTCCTTCCAGTGCCGCATCAGCAGCGCTGAATCGAACCTCGGAACTCCCTCTCCACGACTTGGGTTCACCGGTTCCAGACACCGCGACTGATCTACACCGCTAACATCACCATGCGGTTTTTTGGAGGTGTGTCGTGGTGGCAAAGGGTTGATTTTACTGGGCCAAATGTCCCTCCATTCCCCCTCTTTCCCCTATCTGTGGTATCAGAATTGGTATCGCCTGCAAGCTGTCGCTGACCGTCCATTATCGACCCGTTCCTGTCCTTCGCGGTAGGCAGCTCACGGCCACTAGCAGCCGGTCAGATGTGTGTAGGAAATCTGATGCAACTCAGGTGGTGCATACAGAAAAACGATCGTTGATAGTAATATGCCTTCATGGGCATAGGCCGAATACCGTCGTGTCCTATGTCATAGGTTACTCACGAGCTAAGATGCGGAGAATGGAATGTCCCTTGCTGGAAACGATAAGCTAACGATCGGCGCGATCATTAAATCAGTCAGACTCGTCCAGCAGGCTGGCTACCTCAAGGATGCCGGATCATGCGCCGGCCAAATCCTCTACGAAAACTACGAATATCTCATTCAACAATCGTTTCACCGCAACCTGAATTCAATCCCGGAAATTCTCAGGATAGTAAAATCGAAGAGAGATAAGGACTTAATACGTGGTTATCTACATTTGTTCTTTCCTGTGTACGCCAACGAGGAGTTGGAAAAGTGTAAGCCTAAGAAGGTTGAAGAGTTTCGGAGAGAAGAAACCAAGGCCCTGTTAATCGATTTTGAACTCTACAAGCGGCTGACAGATGCCAAGGTGGAGGTCACCTTCGATAAGCTTAATGACATCAGGCTTGAGGTCCGGTTCGTGACGACCAATTGGAAGGCCTACCTGGAGTCGTTCTTGAAATGGCCGACCACTGATGCGCCCGCTTCGCTTTCTGAATTAGTCAAAGTTGGTTGGATTAAGGCTGGCTTGCTAAGCCACTTTGGATATCACGTCGGAATGAGCGGACAGCCATCGGCAATGAGGATTAATATTCTCGATAAGCTATTCAATGCAACCTTGACGATTCATTACTTTGACAAAAGCTATCTCTCTGAGTGGGCTAAACCGTCCAGCCTCGAGCGGTTAATGAAAATGGCCAGGACGATTGCCGCTCTTTGTAGAAATGCCAAACGATCGCCGGGGAATTTCACACAGGCGATTTGCGATTGGGAAGAGGATTTGGAATATCTTCACCGGACTTACTACAAGACTTTCCTGAATCTGCAGGCCCTTAATTGGCCTGAGACGTGAGCAATATCTCTCCGTTGAGCCACCGTCAACAATGAGTCGAAAGCAGCCAGTCGCGAGGGACCGGCATCGCACCAGCCGGCCTAGAGTTGCTGGTTTCCTACCGTCTAACTAGCTGAGGTCCAGCGCTATGGCCGCTCAACGGTTTTCAAGACCGTGGTATAAGCGCCCGATCCATGCGGTTCCTGCGGAGAATTCGATTCCAAAACAAAGGCGAAACGGCCCGGCTACAGGCCGCATTCTGCAAGGGCCGCCGCTTCTGTTTTGGAATCGATTTTCTCGTCAAATATCAGCTTCGCTGATCTAAAAATGGCATTATTTAGCCACCATCCTTTACTGGACCGAGAAATGAAACTGGGACTCATTCCTTTGATTGCTGCAACGCTCGTTGGCTGCGCCACGCCACCAGCGCCCCAACCGAAACCTGCGGCTCCGACGGTGTTCTACCGCTACCCAATGCCACCGAATGCAGAGAAATTTGCTCAGTACATGGCTGCTCATGACTTGAAAGATCCGGAGTCGGCGAAATTCAGAGATACGTTTTTTGTGACTGCCGACGGGCGCGGCGACAACAGAGATAAATCCAAGGATTCATGGTGCGTCGAGGTTAACGGCAAGAATTCCTACGGTGCCTATACCGGTTACAGCTGGGCTCTGTTCCCTGCGGGAGGGACCAAGATGATTCAAGGCGGGGCTATGGCCGCCGTAGTAGAAGGAATTTGCTCGAAGGCAGTATACGGCTCTGTCTCAGTTCCACCCAGCACACTGCTAAAGAGCCAGCCACCAGTACTGCAGCAGTAGCGTGAGATTCGGACCTCAGGCCGCGCCACACGCGGCCTGCGCATCGCCACTGTCTAATACGGTTCGGTCAGTTTCAGCGACTTTGCGCTAGTAAAACCGAGAAGCATTCGAGCAGTTTTAGACAGCTTCAGCAGCCCCATCCAGGCGTCCTGCCAACCACGATCCGTCCTGGGTCGTCGCTTACACCCTCCTCCCACGATTCGTACTTGAACAGGCCGATGTGATAGGCCTCTTCAAACTCCATCAGCGCCCAGTAACGAGCGGCCTCGGACAGCTCCAGCATGTCGACCAGGTTATCCGAACCGACTTCACGCCGGCGGTGAGCGGCATAAGCCATTTCATCAAGCACAGCGGCGCGCCCGTCTGGATCGGTCACCAAGGAAAATTGGTCGTTCAGCTCATCCAGCCAAGCTTTCGGTATCCCGGCCATCATTCTGCCCTGCACCACCAGGACTGCGCATACAGCGCGCCATCCACTTCCTCAACCCCGTTGATGTTCATCCCGAGTTGAGCCATGCCGTTGACCTTGGCATCGTGCAAGCGCGGGATGATGTCTGGCCCAGGCGTCGGATTGAACACCCACGCCTGGGTGGCCAGCCGGCCCAGCGGCTCGCTTTGATGGTCGCCAATGTGGATGTCCGCCCGCAAGGGCTGGACCTTCCGCAGCTGATCGGACGGGATGGCTACGCCCTTGACGCGCCGGCGGACGAGGAGGAAATACATAACGCACCAATACTGTATATCGATACAGTATCGTATAGGCGGAAGCCGCAGCGGGCAATCGCCGGCCAGCGGATCAGTGAAGAGGCGGCAGCTCCTTGCCGCGCATTGTGGCAATCACCCGAAGCTGGTAATCGGACACCATCTGGAACAGCGACTCGGCCAGCAGACGCAGGCGCTCGACCTCCTCCGCCGGCGCGCCTCGATCCTGCGCCTGGTGATACTCTCGCATGGCGTCGACAGCCTGCTGAATCAGCGGCTCGCCGGCCTCGACCATGCCGATGAACGTCCGCTTGTCCATTGCCCGCCCTCGATCATTTGATGAGCGCATTATAGGACGCTTCGCAGAGCTGGCCGGCTATTCGGGCTTGGTCATAAGCTTTCGCCAGCTCTCCCGCTCGAGCATCAGCCCGTGTGAGCAGGTCGGAGAGCACCATGGCGGCGCGGGTGGCTGTCTCGCCTCTGGCGACAGCGGCGGTATCCGTGCTGGGGCAACTGACGGCGGCAGCGAGCTGGGCTGCATCACTGCGCAGCCGCTGGCCAGCAGCATCGGCGTCAGCAGCGCCAGCATCCGCAGTCGTTCTTTCTTCATGCCCTTTTACCCTCGCCTCTTGTTGCGCGTCTGCGCTCCGGTGTTCTTCCAGGCGCGCCGATCGTTCGCCAATGACTTCGGCCAATCGATCGCCGCTGTCCCGCTCCGCAGATTGCTGGCCGGCCTGGGCGAGCTCCACTGAACGTCCGTGCTCGTAGGCCACCCAGTGGGAAATCAGCAGTACCATCCCAGCTGCAGCGCCAGCCCACGGGCTCATGAAGCCAGGGCCCGGCGCACACCCTCGTCGATCACTTCCGACTTGTAAGGGTTGCCGCCGTTCTCATGAATGATGATGCCCAGGACAGCCTCACGCAGGACGGCGCGTTTGGAAATGTCGATGGAGTCTCGCACCCCGACCCCGAGCCGCTTGGCGATGGCCTGCGCATAAGCCAACGTGTTGTTCTCGCTGGATGGCGCCCACCGGCTGATGAACTCCAGCGGGGTATCGATTCCAGGGCGTCCTACACCGGGCATGCCATCTTTACCCCGGTAGTTGAGCAGAAGCTTGCCCAGGGCTCGGATACCGTTCTCGGCCTGGTCAAAGCGGGCGAAGCGCGGCTTGGCTACGCCAACCTCAACGCCTAGCTGGCCCTGCCATGCATTGCGCGGATTGAAATCAATGTTACCCGGGTTGTGGTTGCGGACGCCGCGAGGTGTGATCATGGTCTACTCCGGTCGAAAAAAATCCCGCAAAGATGCGGGGCTAGGTAGAATCCGAGGAATGGCTGCGGATGCGAGCCTTGGGAATGATTAACTGGCACTTAAAGGAGCGATCTTGAACAAGCACGAAGTTGCAGCTGCAGAACTTAACGAAGCGTATAAATCGGTCCGATCCGAGCTTTCTTCCAATGGCTACGAATCCGAAGAGTTTTCTACCGACGCTGGGCTAGTCGATTTTTTGTCCTCCTTGGAGCAGGAAGCAAATCGCACAGCAAGCCTGGCTCGACGACTGAGCCTTAAAATTCAAGCCGCAATTGAAAAAGAAGAGATTGCGGGCCCGCGCGCATAAAGAACAGATAGACCCATCTCTACCCGAATACAACTTCTGAGCGAAAAAGAATACAGACCTATGACCGCCATAGAAGAAATTGACATTTCACTATCCCCAAGATTCATTGGATGGCATGGCTCACGAAGCAACCCTCAGCGAAACAGAGTCATTCCTAAAAAGATATGGACGTACTGGAACTCTGAGGAAGCTCCTAAAACTGTCAGGGCCTGCATGAGATCATGGAAGGAAAAAAACCCTGACTATGAGATAACCCAGCTAAGCCCAAATAATCTGAAATCGTATGTAAAAGAAGTACCTGAACAATTCTATAGTGACACCCCCCAAAGGCAGGCTGACTGGGTTAGGCTAGCTGTTCTCCGGGAGCACGGTGGAGTATGGATAGATTCGACAACAGTCACGTTTGAGCGTCTTGACTTCCTTCACCAGATCCAGCAGTCGCACGGGAGTGAGCTGATTGCGTTCTTCAACAAACAGCACACCAGCAACCCTTTGTATCCAATAATTGAAAATTGGTTCATTGCCGCGCCTGAGAAAAGCAAGTTCATCAGCGACTGGTATGACGAATTTGGAAAATCAATCGCAAATGGTGCTGGAAAATATATTGAGCAGCTCAGCAAAGAATTCAACATTCACGAACTAGCTCAGAATCTCAAAAAACACAACTACTTCTCGATGCATATTGCTGCCCAAGCATTAATGAATCGTGAGAACAATTACTCATTGTCGCCAATACCAGCTGACAGCGATGCATTTAAGATCGCACGTCATTTTTCATGGAATCTCGAAAAGATAGCCGATGCAATGTGCAAAGTTGACAACCTAAATGTACCTTGCAATCTTTTCAAGATGACCGGAAAAGTTTGGGAACCAATCAATCAAATGCTCATTAGCGGTGACTACCTGCCGTCCTCAATCATGGGCAAGCTTTACGATTCGACCATTTAAAGTAATTGTTGTTGGGCGACTAATAATCGCCCAACTCACCCTTCTGGTTACACCGAGATGCCGAGCCGCTGCATTCTACGCCGAATTGCGCCGGCAACCTGGTCAGTCTCGGCATCCGTGAGATAGGTGGAATAGATCGCAGCAGCGGAGATATCTGACTCCCCGTTGTAATCAACGGTTCCACTGCCAATCCTGAACATCTGGGCGCACAGAATCCGCTTGGTGACATCAGCACCGGTGTTGGAAACGGCGTTGGTCAGGTCCATGATTTTTGACGAAGATCCTGTTTTGGATCGTGCACATAGCAAGCGCCAGCTGGTGGGCGCCCCACCTACCGCGTTCACCAGCTCAAGGTTGTAGGCCCCGCTGGTGGCCCTCGACATGCCGGAACTGATCACAGAGTTCGCGCGCAGGAAGATACTGGATCCGCCTGACGATCCTGGAAACTCGGGAGTTACCGACGTGCCGCGATACGAGGAGACCGGCGCCACGCCGTCAGTGTTCGACGTAGGAGCAACCAGGGCGCGCACCACAGCGAACAGTGTCACCTCATCAGTGTCGCGCGCCTGAGTGAGGATGTAGTTGGTATTGCCCTTGAACCGACCGTGTGTGGCGAAGGCGGTCGGGGTTCCGATGATGGTGCCGTTCGGCTTACCGATAGCGCGGTTGAACCCGAAGCGCGAAGCGTCGGTATCAAACGTGAACCATGCCTCAAGACCACGCGTCACCGGCGGCACCACTTTGGTGTTCCATGGGGCCAGGGTATCGTTGGCGATCATTTTCAAGCCCATGTGAGGCTCCTTGCTCAGATAATGTTGAGTGCCGCAGCCGCCAAGTAGGGGGCCAGGGTTTGATAGATTTCGACTCGCCCGGAGCCAACCGGGTGAACCGCGTCCGCCCAGTTACCGGAATAGAAGCCATCAGCACCGAGCGAGCCGGTGCTGTAGGCATACGCGCAGTCAGGGTTGGCCATCGCCCACACCGGCGCCACGGTAAGCTTGCTGTCTGCCAGGTTCGCGGCGGCATCAATAAGGGCCTGGATTACAACGGCCCGACTGTTCTGCCAAATCGCATTCGCTCCACCACTTACCGCTGACGGTGGCAAGGTTCGGATGATCTTCGCGGCCGGCCAAGCTGCCCGGATTTGCTTATGCATGAGCAGGTCATTGGAATAGACCTCGCTGTACAGCCCGCTGGCCGGACTAAAGCTCAGGGCGTCGTTTGTGCCCAGGGCGTTGATGACAATGTCGGGCGTATCGAGCCCGAACCGTGCCTGGTAGAAAGCCGGATCGAAGACGTACCCGTTGCGGACCACGCTTGGATCATCCGCGCCGGTGGCAACCCGCAGGAAAGGGTTACGCTCGCGACGCTGGGCCTTCGGCATAGCCAGGTAAGTCGCCTCAGACCCCGGTGAAAACGGGAAGGCTCGGTCGCTGACACTGTAAGTGAACTCTCCGGTCTTCCAGCCTGCATGGCACTCGCCTAGCGGGCCGGTGATGTCCCAAACATCGCTAACCGATGCTGAACCCTCGATGGTGCCGATGAACTGCGGGGTTAACCCAAGCTCCTGCAGGAACTGCTTGAGGTACATACCGCCCTGGCGGTCACCGATGCTGTCACCGATGAACAAAATCTTCGGGCTGCAGGGCACAGACTGCACCGGCACGTTATGCAGCTTCAGTGGCATGAATTTTCGGCTGTCTGGGTTCGCCAGCAGGCGGAGATTGAGTACAGCGTCCTGGCCATATCTGATAGCGCTGATCCCAACCGAGGGCCCAGTCTCGTTGGCCACAGCGGTCATGCTATGCACGGACATGGTTACGTCGGTCGCTAGCTCTCGACGGCGTAGCAGCCCTTGAGAATAGATCCGCCCTTCGTGCAGCGCGCCGGTCACGATGACAGGCGAGAACAACAGCCCGTCCGCAAAAGGCGAGGCTGCAGGCAGCAGCTCAGGCTGCGGCATCTCCAGACATGCGCCCTCAGGGTCGGTAATGTAAATCCCAGGCGCAGCAGTGCGATGCATTTCCAACTCGACCAGGATGACCCGTTTGTCGTCGGCGTACAGTACCTGGCTGCCCTCGGCGTCACAGATCGAGGTCACGCCGGCTTCAGTGGTAACTTCGAAGTTCGACACCTGAATGCGCTTGTCGGTCAGCGTGAAGTGCCTGGCCCCTTCCCCGTCAACGATGACGGCGATCTCCGTCTCTTGGGCCGCCGAGGAATAGTCCTGGATGAGCGAACTGACTTTCTCGATCGCCGCCCGATTAGGATACCGGTCAACTTCAACCGCCACCCCTGTATTGTTCCTATAGAGGATCAGGTACTCATCCTCCTCAACCGAAGGCACGCTGAAGTAGCCGCCCGATACGGTTCCTTCCAGCCCCAGAGAGGTGGACAAGTAGATCATCGCCCCGCTCATCTGGGCCGCTAGGTCGGCAACAGCCTTGGCATTCGTGGGGCGCATGACGCCATCCCCAACATCCATCATTTTGATTTGGTCAGACAGAAAGAGCTCATTTGCAGAGTCGATTGTCTGCGTGAGCCGCGCAAGTTCCGACGCAACTGTCATTTTTCCTCCGGTACTTCCAAAGCGCGGAAGCAAGACCGCCCGCGCAATGGCGGGCGGCATATTCCAGGCACAAAAAAACCGCTCAGCGGCGGTCGGGGTTTCTTTGCAGCGAAAATCTAGGCAGCTTCGAGAACGCGAATGCGCTCTTGTTGATCCGCGATAAGCGATCTGAGGTCAGCGATCTCGGTGTCAATGCGTTCATCTTGATTCGCGATGATCGATCGCAGGTAGGCCGCCTCGAAGACCAGGCACTGCTCATAGCGCAGGCCGAGACGCACCCCTGACGGCTCAGAGGCCTCAAACTCTTCCTCGTGATCCTCCATCACGGGGACCGAGTAGGTTCTCGTTCCGCCCCCTGCCTCTTCGACCGAGTTGCCTTGCTCATCAATCACAGGCAGTAGCTCAAACTGCGGCTGCAGTATTGGGCGCGTGATCTTTTTCACAACAGCCATGCCATCCTGAACCTCAATTTCCTCAATCGACTCCAGCACCTCCACAACCTTTTGCCGCTTGGTAACTCGGCGCTTTGTAACTTGGACGAAGACTTCATCCTCGCACCACAGTGCATATCGAGATGGGTCAAGGCCCTCTGCGATAAAGGCATCTTGGACATCCTGTGCAATGTAGCCAGCATGTAAGCGCGCAGCCTCCTCCCCCTTGGTCTCAATCATGTCGAGGAACTGGAAAACCTTAGTTTGAACCGTCGACCAGGCGCGAATTTCAGGATCGCTGAGAGCCCCACGAATCTTCTTCATGTTGCCGTCGGACGTGCTGATCGCGCCGGTGGCGGCATAAATCACACTGGGCCGACGTGATGCCGAGCCTATCGATCTGGCGTTGTCCTGAGATGGGTAAAGCGCTTCATCGTTGATCGCGAATCGGGATTGCCCGCCTGCAATCAGCGACAACGTATCGTTGCTATGCGTGTATGACATCCCTCCGGACTGCGTTGAACCGGGCCGCGCAAAGAAAATGTTGCCCGAGGCATCAGCCGGCGAGCGAAGGGTCATCCCCACGCCAACCGAGTTTTCGACGACGACGTCATCGGCCAGGCCGTGAGCAGACTCCTCTGCGCCAAAGTCATTGGTTCTGACGTGGAAGTTGCCCTTGATTCGACCTGGCAGAATGTTTACGCCAGCTGCGAAGTCGGTCAGGCGACCAGAGAGCAACGGCAGCGTACCGGAGGGGCCAAGGCAAAACACATTGGACAGTGTGCCACCGCCGATGCTGTTGCCCGCTCCGTGCCCGATCAAAATGCAGTCATTCAGTTCGGTGTAGTCATAGCCGGCAAACGGACCCAGAAGAGTGTTTCGGCTGCCGCGGATCGCATTGCCACCAGCGTTGTAGCCATAGAGGGCGTTACGCTCGCCTTCCTGCCAGAATCGACCCGCCATTGCGCCGGCGCCGACGGAATCCCGTAAGAACACGCCATCGCGAAACACGTCCGTGCCGAGGATGACCATATTCTCAATCGCGTAACACCCAGCACCTGCACGATAACCGATGGCTACGCAATTCCTCGCCATTACCGTGCCGTTGAGAGCATTTCGTCCACCGGCAACAGTTCGGCCACAGTCTGTGGGCTGGGTTGCGAAACCATTGTATGCCGCGATTTTCGCGCCGATCCCGGGGTTTCGGGTTTCCATGCCCTGATAATCCCAGCCAGCTTGCCCTGGGATGAAGCCTCCGGCATTGACGAACCATTCATGCTTGTCGCCCAGCGGGTCGTTGGATCCCAGCCATTGACAGGCAATGCTGCCGAAAGCAGTAACACGCTCGGCATAGCGGGCGTGCTGCATAACTCCGTTGCCGAACATCTCGCAGCGGTCGAGTGATATGGCCTTTTGAGGGGCTCCTGTCCCTACAATCGTGCATCGATTCAGGTTACCGGTTTTCTTTCCGCCAGGGCTGATCATCACCGTCAGGTTGCCTTGGCTGCCACCTGGGAATCCCACTTGCTCCGTATAGGACTCAGGGGTGCAGTAGAGGCTTGTGCGGAAAATGTCGTACAGCAGTTCCGGGCCGGTGAAGATCGCCGAGCCGATTCGGATCTTGCCCCCGCCAACCACCATCTTGGACGGGGTGTAGCCGGTATCGAGGGCATACGTCTTGCCCTCGGGAAGGCGCACCACATCTGACCCAGCCTCGGCGGCCATGTATCGCGAGGTGTCGTTGGCAACGCCGTCGCCTTTGGCGCCGAAGTCACCCGGAGTGCTGCCGATCTCGGCCAGTTTCTGGTTAGTCATCTGGCTTACGGCACCAGGCTGCCCGCTGTTGTGCGGGATCATCTTGGTGCCGAGGTTGTTTATGTCCTGGCGAAGTGCTGCATCGCCGCGCGACACCAGGTGCACTGAATCAGTCGCCCACACACCGGTCAGGGTATAGGGCGCCTCGGTCGCGGTAGCCAGGCCGTACAGCTCGCCCTGGTAGCGCACCACCTGGTTGTAGGTGGTGATAGTCACACCGGGAGCATACTCGCCGAGCAACTTGAAGCCGCTGTTGCGAACCGCGTACTTGAAGGCCTCGTCGCGATAGGACTGCGCTTCCCTGAATGCCACCTCCATCCCGAAGTAGCTGATGCGATATTCAAAGAAGCGATCAGGGTACCCCTGGGCCTTGCCATTCAAGAAAAAATCAAGGTTCTCGGCGTTGTCCAGAAGATCCTTGGCACTCATGGAGCCGAGCGGATTGCCCGTGGCATAGGTGGTCATTCATCAAGCTCCCGGCGCTCATACCACGCCTTCATGTCTTCGCGCACCCCGTCGTTTGCGAGAATGATCTGCGACGGGTCTTCGTGGAATTCGGGCCATTTATCATTCACCGCTATGTCGATGATGTCGGACCCCAAGATGTAGTCGGGCGCATCCGTTACCCACCCGGGAGGCAGAAGCGGACGCTTCAGCAGCTCAAGGCTGGCGGTGAACCGCCAGCTGCTGACCCCGATCAGCTCCGGGCCGCTGTAGATGTCAGCGAACCTTGCCTGGTAACGATCTAGGCCAAGCGGGGTCTTCAGTGGGCACTCGAACCACGAAACCCCGGCGCCGAGCACCTCTTCGAACCACGCCTCAAAAAACTGGGCCTGGGCATCACTCATGATCCAAGATACGGAGGCCACGGTAGGGACGCTTGTGAAGCGCCGCCGCTGGCGGACTCGACCGCTTCTGAGCTCGGACCTGATCAGCGGGCTCACTGGCGTGAACCCGTATCCCTCCCTCAAAGGCAGCGGTAATCCTTTGGGATATGCAAGCATTCCGCATTCCTCAAGTTGGGGCTAAGTTGTCATCGTCGGCGTACACCCGCACGTCGTAGTTCACACCTTCGACATCCGCCGAATAATCGCCAGGGTTTACCGAAGTAATGAGGACCGGGTAGCACCAGCGGGTTGATTCACCAAAGAGCAGGTGCGGCGGCTCAATGTCCCAGGACACATCAGGTTCGAAGTCGAGCAAGGGCACGGTCAGCCGGTAGTCATCGACGCGTGTTGCGGGCCATGGCCCGCTGACCGATCCATCGGGGCGCCGCAGACCAACCACATGGGATGCCCCGTCCTTCCACTGCAGGGGCTCGGAGCTTTCCAGAAGAGCCATCCCATTGCCGGATGTCATGCCCATCAGTACAGCGCTCTGGCCATAACCCGGGATGTCATCAGCCACGGCGCAGTAGCTCAGGTAACCGCTGTTCAGCGCATCCAGCTCAGTGCTCCAGCTGTAGCTCTTGTTCTGGTACAGCTGCATGCGGCGACGCCGGCGCCCATACCGCCAGGCCCTGTCTCGGCTTGTCACCCCTTTCAAGGTGATGGTCTGGACGGTTTGCTTGGTGTCTCCAGGCATGCTGCAGTCGACCGTTTCCTCCGCTCGAGTCACCCGGTCGATGTACTTCACCTCCACACCGTCGTAGTCATCGGGTGCCGGCAGAACGAAGCCGCGTTTAAGGTCTTCCGTGAAGTTCTGCGGGGTGTACATCTGTTCGAAGACAAGCCGCGGCTCATCCCGCACAGGGGTAACCCGGCCACGCTCCAGGGTGAACTCAGCAAAGCCGGCGAGCAGCGCATCGTTCAGGCACTCCTTCACGGTGCTGGCCTCTTCCACCTTGTAGTCGAAGTAGTCACCGCGCGACGCCCAGAGCGCGCCGTAGCGAGAGAACTCGTCAGTATCCATGTCATCGTCAGTGCCGCCCACCGATCGCATGACATAGTTCACCCACGGGCCGATCTCGCGCGTCGCCACCGGCTTGCTCCAGGAGCCGTTCACCAGCACCGGCAGCTTGCGGGTGGCCACCACCGACACCTGGCTCTGCGATTGCGCGGAGAGCTTGTCGCCGCCCTGCACGTACAGCGCCATGACTGTACAGCCGGCGTACCGGTTCGGTGCTTTGTCGATCCGGCCGCGCAGCCCATACCACTGCACGCGGTTGAACTTGAAGCTTTCTGTCGACTCGGCGCCGATCCGGCGGACCCGAACCTCTGGACGGATGTACTCCGGGGCCGTAATCCAGTCCGTGTACCCTTGCTGGTCTGGGCTCATGGCGTTGTAAGTGAAGGTCTTGCTCGTCCACGCGCCTGCTTTGTCGATGTCCCGGTACTGGACTTCGACCTTGGCCCAGTGCGAGCGGATGTTGCCGTTCTTTTCGGTGTACCGAACCAGGCCCTGCGGGAAGAAGAAATCGAATTCGAACCTCCGGACCTTCTCGCCGGGAGGACACACCGCAATCGGGCCGGCCCAGTCACCCTCGGTGGTCGAGTCATCCAAGATGATCCGGGCCGTATTGCTCTCGATGAAATCGAAGCCGGCCCAGTCCGCATCCTCGGCCCCGGTGTCAGTCAGCCGCGTGACCGTTATCGACGACGGCCCATGCTCCTGGCCTTCGGTATCGTCGTCATCATCAGCCACGGCGTTTATCCGGTACCGCAGGTCGCGGTAGCCGATGCTCGACCACAATTCCCCGGTCTGCAGGCCGATGGCGGGGGCGCCGCCATCATAGGCCAGGGTCATGCTGGCAGGGATGTACGGGGTGGCGGCGACGGTCTGCACGCCGGTTACCAACACCGGGACAGCACCGAAGAGGTCAGCCGTCGGACCGGAAAGCACGATCGGCTGGCCGCCAAACGGAGCTGCCTTCTCGGCAATCCGCAGCATCGAGCCGGCCGCGCTCGCCACCAGGTTGGACCCCGTCAGCTGGACATTGATAGCGGAGACCAGCCCCGCGAGGTTCGTGGTCGCTGTCGACAGCGTCAGCGTGTAGGTGCTCGCCCCAAGGCCCACCGAGAACTCCAGAGGCGCGACATCGAAGTCATACCGCGACGGAGCTGATCCACCCGTTGCTGTGGAGGCGCTGCCGGTCACGCCAGGTGTACCCGGATCTTCCGGCGTGTAGCTGGCCACGGTGTACTCACCCGCATTAGCGCCGGTGATTTCCAGCTTCATGCCCACAAACGCGCCGAGCATCGCCACATGCTTGCCGGTAATGACCGTAGCGCTGCCGTCAGTCGGAGCAACAAATGAATAGGGATACAGGGCTTCGATGCGGGCAATCAGCCCTGACGTCCAGCCCACCGGGAACCAGCCGGCCGACACAGGTACCGACACGGTAAACTCGTTGAACTGCACCGTCGGCGCATTGAGCTGCTGCTCGATATCGGTGGTGGTGGTGAGCGTAAGCCCAGCACTGCCTGTGGCGGTCGATCCGACTTCGTCAGAGTTGTGCCACCACAGCCGGGCAGGCTCAGCAGCCAAGGACTCGCCAGGGCCATAGATCACATACCGAGCGGTGTTGCCCAGCGAGGCGATCGGAGTTCCACCAATCCGCACCTGCCCCGGGGGAATGTCAAACTCCCCTACCCCGATGCACAGCAGCATTTCGACCCATTGCGACTTGGGATCGGAGCCGAAGTACCGCCGGGTCGGGGTCAGGTAGTCGGGGAAGATCTCGTTCTCGCCCGCGCACTCCCGGATGATGTCGCCCAGCTTCACCTGGTTGGCGGTGGTTTTCGCCAGGCCCAGCGACTTGCCGGCGCCGATGTTCGCTGAGCTCGGCATTGCCAGCGGCTTTTGAGCGAGCATCATCACGCCCACTGTAACGATTGCCGCCACCACCGCCCATGCCGCGATTTCCAGCCCGGTACCCTTAGGCTCAGGGTAAATCCGAACTAAATCGGAAGGTCCAAATTCAGCGGTCGACCAGTCAGCTGGATCGACCAGTCGGTCATTGACCTCGATGCTGATGGGGGGCGAATGGCGGGCCTGGTAGCTCGGCACATTGGCAATCAGCCAGCCCTCGACAGTCATCACGCGATCGGTCTTATGGCGCTCCAGCGGCTGCCCTTCCAGCTTGCTCGGGTAAAGTTCGATCACGGTGGTAGCTCACTGTCAAATATTGGTCTTGAAACTTCCGCAATGGCTTGATGGTTGCCCCGCAGGGCTTCATCTCCATTCCGTACAGGCGTCCTTCCACCTCCACGATCACGGCGACATGGATGCAGATCAGCCCTCGCCAGATGCAGGCAATCGCGCCACGTTCGGGCTGGCACCTCTCCATGGCGCCAACCACCTCGTTCGCCGCCTTGGTGAACTCCTTCGGCATGGTGTTGCGCACGCTTCCCCAGCTGGCCAGCAGTGGAAGGCCGTACACCTCATGGCGAACCAATCGGGCTAGCCCCCAGCAATCCAGGCGCGCATGGCTTCGCCCGCCGTCCTCGTAGGAAGCGCTTAGGTATTTTTCGAGCATTCAGATGTACCGAAGGCAGGGGGAGAACGCTAAGTCGTACTTGCGCCGCGGCCAGGCGAGATTGATCAGGTCGAAGTAGCCGGCGTTGAGTTGAACGCTTGCGCCCTGCATGAAGCCGCTCAGCACCGTCATCCGGTAAGGGCGTTCTGCGGGAGCAGATAAGTCGGACGAGATGAAAATCCGGAACACCAGAGTGATCCGCTCCCGCGCCTCAAGCGCCTGGTCGATCAACTGCTGCGCCTCTCCCGTGACGTTGTCGATAGCAAACGTCAGCGTCTGGTTGCCGCTGTTGTCCCGGGCAGGTAAGGCCGCGGCGAAGCCAGACGCGGTAAATTTTACCGCCAACCCGGCTTCAGTTCGGGCGGTGATGTCTTCGAACCCCTGGCACAGGTAGATCGGATAGGCCCACGCAGGACAGGTCAGTTCAAGCGTAGGGATAATGACCGCGGCCCCTCCCGACGCATACAGCGTCTCAAGTGCTGTCATCGCCCCCTCCGCTTCAGTCCATAGGTTTCTTCCAGAACCTTGGCTATGTCTCTCTGCCCCCTGATATTCGAAACGAACACATCGACAAGCTGTTTGCCGTCAGGCCCGGTTGAGGTCTTCACTTGCCCAGCTCGGCTGGAATCTTCGTAGATGTTCACTGCAGGTGCGGCCCCCTGCGTCGATGTTTTCGCCACGCTATCGAGTGTCCTGTCGAGCTTCGCGCTGGTTTCAGCCGTGGTTACCCGCTCACCCTTCTTCAGATTCCACGTACCATCCGCAGGGACGTAGTCGATGCCGTCGTGAGCTTGGCCATCAATTGCAGAGCCCACCGCCGTCATCAGCACGCCAGCGGCACCGGCGGCAGCGATCGCAGCGCCGGGCGCAATGGCGGGACCAACGAAGGGGACGCCGATCATTGCGGTGAATGCGCTGAGCGCGGCCATCGCCACCTGAGCAGCGGCGTAAGACAACAGGGCATGCCCCATGGATTGTATGAACGTCGAAGCAAAGCCCTGGACGTCCAGTTTCCCGGTCTCTGCCCACTGGGTCAGCGTGTCGGTGAGGTTTTGGAAGGTGTCGGCACCGACGTTCTGCATGGTGCCGTACAGATCCATCGCCGCTTCAGCCTGAGTGGCGAAGCCGCTGGCAAAGCCGGCAGTGCCGTTCTGCTGGAGCTTGTCGACGTCTTGGTAGTACTTCTCCTGCATCGCCATGCGCTTTTCGAGCGCATCATTGAGAATTGCTGTCTCGCGCTCATACGCCGAATCGGACACGTCGCCGGCTTCATGCCGCTGCCGAAGGTCCTCAAGCTGATCCTGGTAGTCCTGTTCGATTGCCAGCAGATCAAGAGCCCGCTGCTTCATCTCGTCGCTGCTGTAGGCGTTCAACAACGGCGCATCCAGTGCGCGCTGATCAATGTCCAGCTGCTTCTTCACGCTTGCGCCAAACTGGTCGACAGCCTTGTCATCCTCCTTGGCCTGCTTCAGCTTTTTCAGCTGGTCCAGCTCGGCGGCCAGCCCCTTGAGTCTTTCCTGCTGCTTTTCGCTGAGCCCAGTCAGGTTCCCTGACTCCATTTCGAACTGCAGCTTGGCAACCTCTGTTGCTTCCTTACGCTTGTCCGTCTCGGTGTTGATCAGTGCAATCTGCCGCTTGTAGCCTTCCTCAGCCGTGTCGAACTGACCCTGAAGCTTCTTTGCAGCGGCTTCTGCTGCCTTTGCCGCTTGCTGCTGAGCTGGTGTGATAGCTGTGAAGCTGCCCGACTGCCCTTTGCGCATTTCCTCCAGCAGATCCGCAAGCTCTTTCACCTGGTTCGTTGCGCCGGCAGGCTCTTCATCAAAGGACGCCATCAAGTCGCCATAGCCGACGGCCAGCTCTCCCATCTGGGCCTTAGCATCACCGATCGTCTTGCCCATGGCATCGATGTTCTTAAATGCGTTGTAGATCCTCACCGGCGGCAGGTAGCGGTCCCACCATTTGGCATCATCGCCACCGACCATGGCGTTATCGAGGTCGGACAGCGTCTTCAGGCCAACGCCTAGCAGGTGGATGCCGGCAACGGTACCCACAGCAAATTTGCCCAGCGCGCGAAGGCTCGCAGCCAAGTCGTCGGATACCCGCTTGGCCAGCACACCGTTGATGGTGGCGTCGTTCAGCCTGGTGGCAAAGTTCGCCAGCGTCGGCAGCATTGCGCTGGTCAGTTGGTTAGAAAGCCCACTGACCGACTGATCAACCAGCCAGTTTGCTGCGCGCAGTTCTTGAGCGGCACGGATGGTCTTCTCATCCATGATCGACCCGGCAGCTTCAGCTGCCTCACCAAATCTTTTGAATCCTTCGGCATTGTTGCGCAGCAGCGGGAGCAGCGCTGTGGCGTCACTGGCGATCGCCTCAAGATAAAAGGTCATGTCGGACTGACTGACCTTCGCTTTCTCCAGGCTCGACACGTACAAGCCCAAGGCCTGGCTACCACTGAGGTTGCGGAACTGATCAGCAGTGACGCCGACCTTCGGCGCAATCTGCTCAAAGAAGTCAGCCATTGCGCCGCCGCCAGTGTTCAGGAAGTCACCGACCTTGTCGTTCACATCCTTGAGGATGTCAGCAAGCTTGTCTTGCTCAATACCAACGGTCTTTGCCCCCACCGCCAGCTTCTGGAAGTCTGTGGTGCTGACGTTGGCTACGGCAGCCAGGTTGGTAATCTCGGAAGCGGAGTTGACCGCCGAGATCGTCATTGCAGTGATGGCAGTTATACCTGTGGCCAGGCCGGCGCCGATGGCCGTGCCGACGGCTTTGGCATTTTTCTCAACCTGCTTGCGCCATTTCTCCGAACTCCGCTCAGCCTTATCCATGCCGGCGACAAAGCCGCCTACCTGGGCAATGACATCAAGAGTCAAAGTACCAAGAGATCTTGATGCCATCGGTTTCTCCGGACATGAAAAAGCCCGCACTAGAGCGGGCTAAAGTGTTCAAGCAGCACAGCCAAATTCAGCAACCAAGAATCACGCCCAGCTGCTCATTGCCTCTTCCAGGGAAATTGGCCCTTCTTCGTCCTCATGCAGCGCAAATTCCTTCCAGGTGTAGGGTGTAGGCCGCTTTTTCGGGTCACGGTGCAGGTTGGCCGTCAGCGCGGCCAGCATGGCCATGGAGCGCTCTACCCGCATGCCCAGGTGCAGGGATCCGCGGCGCTTCCTGAACTTCACCCACGATCGAAACTCGCTGAGGCTCAAGGTTTCTTTGGCCTGCGCGATCGTCGAGCCCCCGATTCCGAAGAGGACGAGTTCGTGCCAGGTTTCGTCTCGCTCGGTGAGCTCTTCGTCTTTCCCAGGTCGTTGACCTCCTGGATTGCGAGCAGCAGGGCCACGGAAAGGGCGCCATCGAGCGAACCAAGGCGCTGGGTCGTTTTCGGGTCCTTTTCCAGCTCAGCTGGATCAATAGGACCGTGAGTGATGTCCAGTGGGCTGCTGAACACCGGGTATCCGTGCTCATCACAGATCGAAGCCGCAATTTTGCCGGCGATGGTGTCATGCTTGCCGTTGAAAGACAGAACGTCGTTTACGGCAGTCTGATAGCCAAGAGGCCGAACATAGACGGTTGCGGTGTACTTGGTGCCTTCCTGCAACCAGCTGATTTCCTTTTCCACCGGGCGCCCGGTGAACGCCCCAGCGCTTTTGAGTGCGTCGAGTGTCAATTTCATGAAGTGCCTCAGGAACTGGTGGACTTGCGAATCCAGGCGGAGCCGCCGGAGCGCTGGATGGTGGCGGCCGTAGTGACCGCCGCGTTCGCAGCGAAGTCGAACGGGAAGTCGGAGACGTAGCCGTCG
The DNA here is from genome assembly GCF_001753955.1 of Pseudomonas sp. NBRC 111139. Taxonomy (NCBI): domain Bacteria; kingdom Pseudomonadati; phylum Pseudomonadota; class Gammaproteobacteria; order Pseudomonadales; family Pseudomonadaceae; genus Pseudomonas; species Pseudomonas sp. NBRC 111139. The sequence continues at coordinate 38,388 of NZ_BCBP01000048.1, read as the reverse complement.
AACAGGAACCAGGTGCGGGTAGACGGAAGCACGAAGTCATCCGCATCGCCAAGCACTGCAGAAGCCGCAGCACCAGTACCAGCCCCGCCGGTGAGGGTGACAGTCGGCTTGCTGGTATACCCGGAGCCAGCATTGGTGATGTTGAAACCGACCACCTTACCGTCGGCGATGATCGCGGTAGCCGCAGCGCCGGTGCCGCCACCGCCAGAGAATGCAACGGTGGGCGCCGTGGTATAGCCCGAGCCGCCATTGCTCAGCTCGATCGCGGCCAGCGCGCCGGCAACCCCAACGGTCGGTTTAATGTCTTTGCCATCGGACCAGCCCACCACCCAGCGAATACTCTCGATAGTGTCGTCTTCCGAGATCTGGTGGAGGCGTACGTGGGAGGCGTTGCGGGGGTCGACGTTGAGGGTCAGCGATGCCTGGCCTGGCGTACGCAGGCCGCGCAGGTACTTACGGACGGTGTCGCTGAGGCAGGTCACCTCGACTTGATCAGCCGGGTTGCCGCCTGGGTTGAACGCCGTTGCGCACTCGATCTCGATGACCTCGAACACGTTTCTGTTTGCGGCTGTGGGCACCAGGGCGTAGATCTGGGTGCCTTGTGCGAGAATCGCCATAGGTTTCTCCAATTGCGGGCAAAAGAAAACCCGCACTGGGCGGGCTATTGGGGTTTGTTGCAGCTCTACCGGTGAACCATCCAGTCCACGTCGAAGCTGGCTCGATAGTTTTTGGTTTCTGGGTCGCGGCGTTCAGCACCCCAGCGGGTGATATAAGCCTCCAGCTCTATCGCATCGCGAATGGCGTCCCTGACTTTCCGAGCGGAATCACCGGTGGCGGCGTACACGTCGACCTGCAATGTGAAACCATCCAAATCCGGGCGGCCAGCCAGGTAATTCTCTGGAATGCCGGTGACGATCTGCCAGACGGCATAAGGCCTGACCACGTCCTGCTCTGCTTCGCCAAACGAATAGAGGCGCATGGCAGCACCAGCGCCGAGCAGCGCAGAGACGGCCGGGCTCTGCAGGCAGGACCTTACGATCGGTGGTGTCATGAGGATGCCGCCTTTTTCGCTGCGCGCCGGATAGCGCGGTCGATTGCCTTCTCGTACTCAGTGACGAAGGTGTTGGTCACCAGGCTAATGTTGTCGGCCAGGGCCGGTCGCATGAATGGGGCAGCCGGCATCTTCTCTGTGCCAAACTCGATCAGGCGCCAGTGCGGTGTCGGCGCATTTGTCGAGGTGTCGACTACCTCGCCCTTCTTCGCCAGCACAGCACCATGTAGCACACCGATCCGAAACCCAAGATCACCGGTGCGCTTGAATAATTGTCCATTCCATCGCAGGGCGATGTTGTCCGAGATGGAGCGGCCAGTGGCACTGTCGTCGATGCGCTCGGCACCCTCCTTGGCCTTTTGCACTACCACCTGCGCAGCCTTTCGAAGCGCTGCACGACCACCCTTTCGGCGAACGTCAAGGCTGACCTCCTTCAGCTTCCCCAGCAGGCTGTCCAGGCCGAGTATGCTGAATTCAGCACCGTCAGCCATCCTTCACCCCCCTCGAGACCAGAATGGTCAGGTACTCCAGACCGGAGTCGGCATCTTCAAGTGGCCGACCTTCGATGCTGTACACTTCGCCTCGGTAGGCAATTCGCATGGTTGGCAAAACGCCTGGGCGGTACCTGATTACCACTCGGGCAGTTGCTTCTGACTGGGCGGCCTGTGCTGCAAGCAGATCTCGGGCAGACAATGGCGTCACTTCGGCCCACACTTTGGCGAACACCTCCCATGCAGGCTCGCCATACTCCAGTGTCTCAGGGTTGCGGGGAGTGACCTTGTGCTGAATTTCGATTCGATGCCGCAATTTCCCTGCTTGAATGCTCATGCCAGTGCCGGATCGCGAAGGTGGTAGAGAAGTGCGGTCACAGGCCTGGGCAGCATGCCTTGCTCAAATTCCCTGTCCTGGTCGTTGTCACGCTGGCTGTAGAGATAGCCCAGCATCATCTTGGTGGCAGCCTTGACCGCATACGGGACCTTGCCCGGAATAGCCTCGCCAGCTGCGTCGAGGTAAACGTCAGCAGCAGACTTGAGGTAACCCCTGACCAGATCGCTGGCTTCATGAATCTTGTCGGTGATATCTGTGTCGTCTGCGTCGTCATCAACCCGCAACTGAATCTTTGCCTGCTCCAAGGTAATGAACATCATGATGCCGATACCCCTTTGGTCAGATCTTTGCCGTCACGACCACGCTTCACGGCCAGCCGCCACCCCTTGCTGCCTAGCTCTCCCGGCTTATCGCTAGTGGCGCAATCGCAGTGCCATAGGCTTCCGCCCCAGGTGACAGTGTCCCCCGGAGCGTAATCACCAGGCGCGAACACACCTCGGTAGATCATCACCGGCAAATCCAGGCATTTTCGGACCTCGCCACCACTGGAAAGCACCAACGCCAGCTCAAACCCTCGCTCCCCTGACTGCTCAACCGACGCCGAGCTCAGCCCTTCGACGATGCACTCCCAGCCCTTCATTCCGTAAGTGCGTTCAAAGGATCGCCACAGGCCGCCAAGGTGCTTGGCATAAGTGCCCCGGGTATAGGACTTATCGGTGACGATCTCCGGCAGAATTTCAAGCTGGAGGGCATCACGGCCTGGCTCACCGTCTTTCGGAATGGTGATCGCCTCCAGGGCCTTGGCAACCTCTTCGGCAATAACCGGGCGAAGGTCTTCAGCAGTGACGCCGACGCCCGGCTCAGCCGGCGGCAAGGCTTCCACAGCCGATTTCACAGCATCAACTATCACTGGCCTGACGTCTTCCAACGTCACCGAAACGCCATCCTTTGGAGTTGGAAGCTTGGCAACCTCTTCAACAATGACTGGACGAAGGTCTTCAGCGGTGACGCTGACGCCAGGCTCAGCCGGCGGCAAGGCTTCCACAGCCGATTTCACCGCATCAACAATCATCGGTTTGACGTCATCCAGCGTCACCGAAGCTCCATCCTTGGGAGTCGGAAGCTTGGCCACCTCTTCAGCCACAGCGAGTCGGACCAATTCGGGGTCGGCATCCTTACCATTTTCCGGGACTGCGATGCGTCGGGCAGCCTCAGCTGCGATTTCCGTGGGGTCGAGAACAGGAATGTTGCCAATCGACTCGCCGAACTCCTTGCGCAAGCCAGCATCACGCTGATCAAGATCCTTGCACAAGTTTTCACGGAAGACGGCCAAGGCCTTTTCCACCAGACCTTTCAACACCGGAGCAAGCGCCTTGGCCTGTGCTTCAAGTTCACGCAGATTCAAGATTCAACTCCTTCTCGATCAGCAGCGCGAACATCCGCGCCTGGTCCTCCAGGCCTTCTTCTGAGGGCTCATCGGGCTTAGGTGGCGGCAGCGCCGTGGCTGCGGGCGGGGTCTTACCGAACGGGTCGGCTTGAGCATCACGCCGAGCGATAGCTGCAAGGCTGTAGTTCTGCTGCTGGATCATTGGCGAGTCACCGCCCTCGACGGGCGCCAAACCAGCCCGCCGACGAGCCTCGTTAGGCTTCATCCAGCCTCCGCTGACGGCATCATTGTTCGCCTTGAAAAGAGTGGGGGTATCCATGCGCAGCAATCCATCCAGGTCGAACTCAGTGCCATATGGCGTCGGCAGTTCAAGCCCTTCGTCCAGGCACAATTCAGCAGCCTCAATCAGCGACTGAAGGCAGTCCGAGTAGTAAGCCTGGTTGGAAACCTCGGCGTTCGCGTTGGTCGGCGCGGATCCAACTCCAACCTTGTAGCCAGGAACATGAAAGGCAGAGCAAACCGTTTCAGCTGACCAACGCAGTTGCTCGATCAGCTGCGAGTCAGCTGCAGAAAGCGCCATAGACTCGTACTTCAAGCCATCGCCCAGGACGGCCACCTTGCCAGCGTTATCGCCTGAAAAGTTGGCGTCCCAATGCTCCTTGAGCCGCTTGGCGGTGTCTTCGCCGATTGCGCCTGGCGCCGTCAGCACACCCCCAGGCTTCGAGCCGTTCTGGAAGAAGCGCGCCGAGTTGTTCTGGATGGCATTTCCCTGCATGGCAGCAAGGCCGCACGCAAAAATGGGAGATATGCCCACCAGCGGGTGGAACAGGCAGTTCATCCGGTCATGGATGATCTCGCTTGCCGGAACGGTCAATCCTTCTTCCAGGGTCGACAGGTTGTCCGCCATCAGGCGGTAGAAGACACTCCCGTCATCCCCGACAAGGGGAACAACGCGGCGCGGATCAAGGACGAACATCTTGATCACCACGCCCCGGCCGTCCCTGATTTTCAGCACATAGGTGTTGCCGCTGGTCAGCTTCGACAGTACCCAGGTCTCGTAGAACTGGATGCGGTTCTGATAGTGATTGGGACGCTTGATCACCGGCGAGAATGAAGGGCTCGTCGCCTCTTGCCAGACACCATCGTCGGTCAGCTTCACCAGTTTCAGGCGAAGCTTCGCAATATCGGAGGCGATCAGGGTGATGCACGCAAACACCGCAGAGAACGCCAGGACAGTGTCCTGCTCAACCTCGACGTTCTTTTGCCAGGCACCGGCAAACGCTTCGCGCACCACACCGAGCCAGCCACCGCGATTATCAGCCGGGCGCAGGCCCTTCTCTTCGGACTTCTTGCCCCAGTTGAAAAGTCTCATCGCGGCTCCACCGGTTATTCAGCCTTCATGTCGCGGCGCTTGTAAGGGCGCTTTGCTGGACCACCAGGCCCTTTTTGTCGGTCTTCACCGTCCGAGTCGGGATCATCGACGCCGTCGGCCAGCTTGGCATTCTTGATTGCCCGTAACACCCTTACATCGCGGGCATGGGCTTCGAAGGAATCACCGGCCAAAAGCTGCTTACCGCCGTATCGAAACTCCTTGAGTGCAACCATTTTCATGGCGTTTTCCTCGAAGAAAGGGCCGGGTATTTCCCGGCCCAGGTGGATCAGGACTCGTAGTTGGCCGAGTCGATGTAGCCCACCGCCTGCAGGCGACGACGCTTCCAGTTGATGAAGCGTTCGGCTCGCAGAGCCACCATATTGTTCTGCCAGAGGCTGACCAGCTCAGTGGCACCTGCAGTAGGAGAGCTGTCCATCTGCAGGGACGCTTCACGACTTACGTCAATGGTGACCCCACCGTCATCCGCAAGCAGGATCTCGGAGGCCTTGGCCAGGATTAGCCGCTGGCCGGCGCCGGTAGCCGGGCTACCCGAACCCGGGTTAGCAGGCACGCTTTCCGACACGATCACCGGCAAGCCCATGAAGGTGCCGCCGTTCATGTCGATGGTCGGGAATTCCAGCTGGCCAAGGGCATTGGTCATCATGCCGATGGTCAGAGCCATGGTCGGGGTCATGATCCAAACCGCACCAGCTGGGGTCATGTTGGCAGCCAGGAACGCAGCAAACAGTCGCTTCACGTCAGACTTGAGGGCATCCGCGGTGGTACCGCTGGCTACGATTGGCGTCACGCCATGAGTGATCGAGGCGGGCGACACCTCAGCCACCTCGGCGATGGCTGGGTCGACGAAAGCAACGTCGAGGAACTGAGCCATAGACGCGGTGAGGTCAGTCTGCACCAGCGCCTCGGCGCTCGGGTTGCTGAAGCGCACCAGTTCGTCGGTCAACACCACGATGCCGGCCGCCTTGGTGAAGCGCAGCGTAGTGGTATCGAACGCCAGGGACGATACCGGCTTCGGCTTACCCTCACCCACCCAGTTGACGCTGGAGCCTGAGGTCTGACCCGGCATTTTGATGTTGAATGGGACCTGGCGTAGGCCCTGGATCTTTCCGATGATGGTCTGAGGACGCAGCAGCTCGATGAACTCGCCTGCCATGGTCTGGTACTCGACCAGCGGGCCAGCCCAGGCCGGGTCGGTGGTGGTGCCGGCCGCCACAGCAGCCTTGAGCACGGTTACCACTTCCGGGGTCGACTCCTCCCAGCCCTTCGCGACCTCGACCGCCTGCATCAGGTTGCCTTTGGAACGCGCCAACGCGATGGCATAGCGAGTGAACGCCGTACCTTTCGGCAAGGTGCGCTCGACGCGGATCACCGCATTGTCACGTACTTCATGGCCCTTCGAAACGCTCATGACACGACCAGACTCAACTGGCTTGGCGCCGGAAGCCATGGATTTTTCCAGGCCACGCAGACGGCCCAGGTGGCCATCGATGGACTTCAGCTCGCCCTCGATGGTGTCGTATTCCTCAGACTCGGAAGCGTCGAGGGTGCGGCCCTCTTCGGCGGCCTTGCTCATGATTGCTTCGAGACGAGCCGCTTTGGCGCCGCGAGTGCTCTCGAAGGACTTGATCTGTTCTTGAATGTTCATGTCGCCCTCCTCGGGCTTCGCAGATTTTCTGATGGTTGCCGAAGCGCCGGCAGGGGTGATGCGCACGACCGGGAGCGCGCTGGTGCCTGTCGCGGCCCGCAGCTCACGGTCGATGGATTTGATGGTCTGGATACTGGCACCGGCGTTAGCCGGAACCGTCACGGCAGAAAGCTCCAGCCACTCCCACTTGAGGAAGCGGCGGCCCCAGCTGCCGTCGATGTTGGCCGACTCGATCGGTGAAAAACCGATGGAAAGGCCGCGGACAAGCTTGGCTTTGATCGACTGCCAGGCTTCATCGAGCCGATCCTTCAAGGTGCCGGGCTCGTCGACCTTGGCCAGTTCCACCGTGACTTCGATTCCCGCGTCAGTCACGGTGGCCTTGGTCACCTGCCCTACCGGCTGGTCGTGGTTGTGCTGCCAGAGGAAGGGGATCGGCAACTTGAATTGCGCGCCCTTTGGCTCAACCACATCGTCCATGCGGTCAGGCGATGGCGTGGTGGCGATGCCTGTAATTACCCGCGCGTCATCGTCCACCGCCTTGATCTCAAGGAGGCTATAGGCTCTGTTCATTGGGTACCCCAGAAATGCAAAGGCCCGCACTTGGCGGGCCTGGCTTAGCCTGTTGGCTACGAGTTGAGGAAAAACATCTGGTACTTCTTGGCCGGCGGCGACGGGTTGGTCGCCATCAGGGACACGGCATTGAGCAATGCCATTACCGGGTCGATCTTGGCGGTGCCGCTGGCCTGCTTGGTGATCAACACCGAGTTGGCACGCGACTCGATGCGGGCATTGCCAACACACCAGTCCATCAGCGGCTGGTCGGCATGAAAAAGCTTACGCTCTGCCAACCTTCTCTCGGCGATGCTGATCGCCCCCACCAGCTTCCACCCCTGCGGAATGCCGAAAATGATCTTCTCGTCGATCTTTCGCTTCAGCAGCTCCTCGAGCATGACCTTGTGGGTTTTCTCAGGATCCATGCCGACGCCAGCCAGAAGTCCGGTGCCATCGATCATTTCAACCACATCAGCAACGGCGGCGACATCACCTGGCAGCTCTTCGATAATCACCAGGTCGCCATCCCGCTCGAAATCGCGGTACTTCGATTCCTCGGATTTTCGACGGTCCAGCGCAATTGGATGCGCCCAGGCAAGCGAACAAGAAAGCCAAACGTCGGAGCCGGATTTGCGCCCCAGCACGGTAAGGCCAAGCAGGTCGTCGAGCCCGCCGCCGTCGATACCCACCGTCACAACTTCCGACTGGTCGAGCAGCGCTTGTAAGCTCAGCGAATCGTCTGCCTGAACCTTCCAGAAGTCCGCGCCGGTCCATCGATCCGAGCGAAGATTCAGGCCGATCTCGATGTTTAAGTGCTTCGCCAGGAATTTCTGTAGCGACCCATCTCCGGCGTTCTGCTTCTTGCGCAGTTCATCCTGCAGCCACTCGGCGCTCACCGAACGCCCCAGGTTGGGGTTGGTGATGTAGAAGTTTTCGGGTTCCAGGTACGACTTGTCCTGAATCATGCTCTTCGGGAACTCATAGAGAATCCCGAGCGTTTTTCGGTCCTCGATGACTCCATCGCGAATGTCACGCCAGTACTGCAGGCGCTCCTTGAAGACGCCAGCCGGCGGCTCATCACTTTGCGTAGTCAGGTAAATGACCCAACCCTCATCCCGCGAGACCTGGCCGCCCAGCGCTTCCATGAACATGGCTTCGGCACCTGGCTTTTTGCCAAACACCCAAAGCTCGTCCACCAGCACCTTGCCAGACTTTTTGCCCGATACCGTGTCGGTATCCGCGGCGACTACTTTCAGGCTGTTCTTCGTCGTGCGATCCGTAATGGTGCGGATGTGATCCTGCACATGGAACATCGCTGAAAGCTCTTCATCTGCACGCACCATGGCGGCTGCCGGCTTGAAAGCGTTATCGGCAACTTCCCTGGTCGGGGCCAGGATCAAATGTTCCTCTTCTTCCCTCCAGCACAAGATCAACGCCGTCAGCATGATCCCTGCGGCAATTGTCGACTTGGTGTTCTTCTTGCTGATCAGCAGGCCGAACTCGCGAATCAGCTGTTTGCCTGTCTCCGAGTCGTATCCGCCGAAGATTGCCCTGACAAAATCGAGCACCCACTCATCACAGCAATCAGCCATCCGAGGCTTGCCAGGCAGATCAGGAACCCTCAGTTCCTTGAAGATCTGTACGGCTCGCTCGGCCTCTTCGACAAAGATGGGAGGCGGAATGATCGACTGCCTACGAACCAACCGCCTTTCCCAGTCCGGGCATGCGGTGGTCCAATCCATCGCTATACCTTCTTACCGTTCGCTGCCGCCAGCCGAGGCGGCGCCTGGCGGGAAAATTTGCTCGCCGCTTTCTCCGCCGCCTTTTGTCGCTCGTCCTTCTTTCCGCCCTCCCCCTTGCGTGGATGGAGGAACGGCATCAGTGCTTTTGCGGCATCGACCCGAAGCTTGGGTTCAGACCCGGCGTCGTTCATCACAGCCAGCAGGAAATCCTTTGGATCTCGATGCAGCAGCGCAGCGCCCAGGTCAAAGCCAGCCTGCTCAGTGTCAGCATCGGGTTCGTCATGGGTCTCTTGAGGCGGTTCCCTGTTAACACCACCTTTAACAGGGTGAAGGGCATTCAACTTGTGCAGTTCATTAACCACGTCCGGGTCTTTCGCCAGCCTTGAACCAGCGGCGGAGGCCGACTTTTCGGGGCATCCAGCTGCAATGGCCGCGTCTCGATTGGACGCACCTCCCCTGACAGCGTCAATGAACCGACGCTTTTTGGGTGTTAAAGCCATTAACAAAAAACTCCAGGGAGGAAAAAATCTGCGAATGAGTTGGGCGCGGTGTCCGAGCGAAAAGGATTTTCAGATCAGACCCACCCCCCACCCAAAACGCCCCAAAAAGGGGCAGAAATCGGGGGTCTGGCGTGCTGCAAATGACCTATCGACGACCTCTAGCCGCCTCGGCTGCAGTCTTCTCCTGGTGGCACGGCACGCACAGGGCCTGAAGGTTGCTGTCATCATCCGAGCCGCCCTCGGCGACGTTGATGATGTGGTCGACCTCAAGGTCTTTGGTGACATGGCCGCAGGCGCGGCAGGTGTACTGGTCGCGCAACAGGATGCGATCCCGAATTCGGCGCCAAGGGCGGCCACCACGACCAGAACCCCATTGAGTCTCGGTGACCTGGGCTACCGGGGCGGACTGCAGCATCGTCACGTTCTGCTTGAGGATATTGAGCTTGGCCATCAGTAACCGCCATTAATGGGCGAGCCGTTTAGGTAAGCAGATGGAGGCTCACCCTCGTCATCCGAACCACCATCAGCCAGAGCCTCGATCAGCGCCAGGTTCTGGGTCGCGATCTGTTCGAGCAGGCCGGTCTGCTTCTGCTGCTGGTCCAGGATCTGCTGGAGCAAAGAGATTGCTTGCTCGTTCACGGGCCACCTTCATCCACTTGTTGATCCATTCGCGCCGAGAGGCGCATCCGCTGCAAGCCATCAGTCACCATCCAATCGGACATGAGTCCCATCACAGTTGAACTCGACTACGAGGCGGGTCACCTCATTGGGCTCCTGGATCAGCTGGACCTTGGCCTGACCAGCCAGAACCTCGCCGCTGAATGCGTCGTGCAGGCAGACATGGCTACCGTGGCGCTTGACCACCAGTGGTCGAGAGGACAGCAGGTAACTCAGCCGTGATTGATCTTCTTTCTTCATGGTCAGCCCTGCGCCTTGCGAGACAAGAAAATGTCGGAGTAGCCGCGAAGCTTCTCCACACCCATGAAGCCAACCATACCGCCGGCGAAGGTGGCCATGCCCTGCGGCAGGCCCATCCATTCGAGCAGCGGCACCAGAGCCAGGGTGATGAGGCCGCACAAGGCGCCCTCCAAAAACATCTGCCGTCGGGTTCCGCCGCCATACACCACCCGAAGAACGGCGATCGCTACGGACAGGCCGGCAGCATACAGCTGAGGCTGGTGGGCAAGCACCCAGGCGATTACTGCGGCCCACAGGCCAGGGTCCTTCTCGGGCATGTTTGGCATCTCGGTTCCTCCCTTTTGGGGAGCGGATTAGGTTCGGCCCCAACAGCACTCCCAGCTCGGGGCGATGGGTGTGGTGGAGCCGAAAACGAAAAAGCCCCGGGCAAATGCCGAGGCTTGGAATTGGTGCGGAGGGCCGGTGCTTCCCGGCTTAATGGTCTGGATCGCTGGGTCACGTACCCCAGACTCTCATCGCGTAGCCGATTAGGGAGCGCACGGCTTTGATCGACGCCACTACCGACTTAGCCCAGCTGCCTGGGCGGGTCATCCGCAGAAGCGAAAAACCCCAACACAATGGTCGGGGTTCGTCTGTGTCGCGTTGCTTGCAAGCTGGACACGCTGCTATGAAAACAGGTGTTTATCCGCGCGGAAAGCTTTTTATGCAGCCTCTCGCAATTGCTCCATTGCGCAGTCGATCCAGGCCACTCCAGTGTTGATCAGCTCGCGTGCTTTGGCTTCACCAATGTTGTGCTCGCGAGCGATCCGGAGCGCCGGCCACTTAGCACCGAAGTACAGCCACACGAAGCCGCCCATCTGCGGGTTGCGCTTGTTCAGCCTGGCTACAGCGCCGTCCACCGCGAGCGCCAGATCATCCGTGATCACGTATTGCTTGAGACCTCCTTCCGCAGGCGCGTGCTCCTTCATAAGCGCATACAGCGGGCATACATACTGAGGCACGCCCATACCGTCCATGCGCCACCATCCCCATTGCTCGAGCATGTACGCGGTGTCACCAAGGGCCTTGTCTACGTAGGTGCGTTTTTTCATGTCCTTCCCCCTCAATCCCCGGTGTAGTTGGTGCCGCCGGCGCCGCGCCGGTTGCTTCCCTGATATGTAGCCTCAGGCCCGGATGCCTGAGGGTTCTTCAACTGCTCGATCTGCCGGTTCGCGGCCTGCAACTTCAGGCTGAGCTGGGTCACCAGTTCATCCAGGGCCAGGGCCTCGCCAGTTGCAGCCGCTACCCAGCCAGAGGCGTTGCAGTGGTCGCATGGCAGTTCGTGAAACAGGCCCTGAGTGACCGCTCTCCCACGGCACAAAGGGCATTTATCCAACTCGATCACGGCCTTCTTGAAGGCTGGGCCGTGGGTCTTCTTCATTCCTTAGAATCCTCGACCTTTTCGCAGCGGAAGGTCTTGCTACCCACGTAGAAACCACCCAGGCGCTCGCACTCAGCAGCGACCGTGTAATGGGCACGAACCCAGCCGATGTAGTAGGCCAGCAACAGGCCCGAGGCCTGGTATGCGAATTCGCCAATAGTCATTTCGAATCCTCGCTTATGGTGGATACCGGAAGTCCGTCGAAGCCCGCACGCTCTACGGCCTTGCAGAGAATCCATGAATCCATTGATCTATCACCGGTCAATCCGTGAACCGAGGCGAAACCCTTCTGATCAAGGTGGGCGTGCCACTTCTCTAGCGCCTCACGCTTGCGAGCCATGACGTCGGACTGGATGTACACCTTCACGTTGTGGCCCATGGCATGGTTGATCAGCAGCTCCCCCACCAAGTGGTCGACGCCCAGGTCAGCCCAACCGGTTCGGGCCAGCTTGCGCAGGTCGTGGCTGGTCCACTCGCCCTGCCCCATGACCGTAAACACGGCGGATGCCTTCGCCTCGCTCATGGGCTTGCCCTGGCGCCCCGGGAACAGAAACTCGCCGTCGTAGCCTTCGTTGCGCTGGATCTCGCGGTAGGCCATCAGCAGGAAACGCACTTGGTCGGTCAGGGGCAGACGGTGCTGCACGCTGGTCTTGGTGTGCTCGGCGGGAATAAACCACTCTCGCTCGGCCAGGCTGATGTGGCTCCAGCGGGCCAGGCGGGTTTCGCCCAGTCGGGTGCCATGGCACAGCATCATCAGGGCCAGCACGCCATGCTGCGGCCGGTTGGCCAGCGTGCTCTTCATCCGGGCCATCAGGTCGTCGAGGTGCACACCACGCAGGCGCGATGGCTTGACCGTGACCTTGGCCTTGGAGAAGTCACCAAAGCGGATGCCGGCCATGGGGTTGGAGCTGATCAGGCCTAGCTTGAAGGCCTGACGGAACGACAGAGCCAGCAGCTGGAACACCAGTCGCACATAGTCGATCGACAGCGACTCTTGCAGCGGCCACATCAGCTCGCGGTCGAGCAGCGCCTTGTCGATCTGGGCCAGCGGGATCTGGCTGAGGCGCGGCACCAGATGCTGCTTAATCGCCGACGCCGCCGTGCTCTTGCGCTTGGTCGACAGGTTGCGGTCGCGGGACATGCGCTCAGCGAACCAGGCCAGCAGCTCACCGGTGAGTACCCAGCTCGACAGGCTCGATCCTTCGCCGGCTTCCAGGCGCAGGCGGATGTCGGGCAGCGCAGCGGCCACCTTGGCAGCGCTCAGCTCAGGGTATGAGCCGATCAGGTTCCACTTGCCCTTGTGGATCAGGTACCACGACCCGCGCTCGCGGGAGCGGTGAAAGCGGAAATACAGGCCGTGGTTGCCCAGGGCGCGCAGGTCGCGCACCTGGCCGGCGGCCTGCCGGCGAATCTCTGCATCGCTGATCTTCACAGCGGCGGTATTGGTCATGCTGCAACCTCCGTTTTTGGCAGGGCCAGGTACGCCCTCAGGCACTCCATGGCGTCGAAATGCCCCTGACACACAACTGCCAGGTAGCCTTGGTCGTTCAGCCGGCGAATGCATGCTTGCTGACTGGATGAGACGGGCGCCGGATCGACTGTCGCCTTGAACTCGATGTACAGGCCGAAATACCCGCCGCGGGCCATGGTCAGGACCAAGTCGGGAATGCCGGCCTTCACGCCCTGCGCCTTGAGCTTGAGAGCCACGCCCTTGTGCCGGTGGCCGCCATTCGGGACGTGGTAAATCAGCTCGTACACCTCGGGATAGCGCAGCTGGATCTCTTCGAGCAGGGCAGCCTGCTCCTGCCCTTCCCGGTCGACGGGCTTGGCGCGAGCCAGCTTGGCCTTGAACGGGCGAATGGCGGGCGAATTCATGCGATCAGCACCCCCTCATTGAGCAGCAGCGCCTGGGTGCGCATGACGCCCTCGGCGTGGTACCGGCGTGCGGTGTCGCGGTCCACTGCCCGGCTGCGTCCGTCGCAAGCGTCGTGGCAAGCGCTGCAGCACCAGGCGCCTTGCAGGTCGTGCGGCTTCTTGCCAACGCCGCAGGTGCCGGCCAGGCGGTAGTGCGCAAGGACGGTGGTCTCGGGGTTGCCGTTGCACACGCCGGGAATGCGCACCTGGCACTCACGCCCCCGCGCGGCCTTGGTCAGCTTGGACTGGCGCATCAGATCGCCTCCCGGCCGCGGTGGGACGCCCAGTCGAACGGCAGGACGATACCGCCGCCCTCCCGCAGCCGGTCGGCCGATCGCTCGCCCATAGCCGCTGGCAACTCCTTCGCGCCAAGGTTGGAAATCACGATGGTCGGCAGCATCCGCTCGTAGCGACCGTTGATGATCGAGAACAGCCGGCTCAGCTCGAAATCGCTCGGGGCCTCCTTGCTCGCTCCGACTTCATCGAGAACCAGCAGTGACGGGCGAATCAATGCGTCAAGGATGCTCCCCTCGCTCTGGCCGGAACCGCCATCGAACGTGGCGCGGATGGCCTGCAGGATTCCACCAAGGGTCCGATAGGCAGCCGTATGGGTGGAATTGGCCATCACGGCTTGGGCGATAGACACGCCAAGATGCGTTTTGCCGGTGCCGGGGTTACCTGATCTACAGGGGGCCGCGATGAGCAAGCCGCACGCACGAACCAGCACCGGCGCAAAAGTCACTATCACCATTGAGATGACGAATCTCGGCTCATGGGGCCCGGACTGCACCCTGGACCAGGTCTACCGCCAAGCACGCGAAGCGGCAATTGGGCGATTGAATAACGTCTTCAAGGCTCACGTCGCCACAACCCGCATCCTGGGCCCGGTGATCGTCGAAGCCGTCACCACCGACCTCGAGAAGCGCTAACCCTCCCCCTACAACTCAAGCCCGCTGACATGCGCGGGCATGGAGAGACTCATGCTCAATTTCTTGGCTCGCATGTTCAAGCGAAAGAAGAAGCCCGAGGCGCGCCCGTTTATGGCACCGACAGGGTTCGCACGCGTACACAGCCCGGCAGCCGGCAGGCAAGATCCGATGCTTGATCCGCTCAACCCGTTGAGCCCCGTCAGCCCGCTGCATCCAGCCTACCAGGCCGACAACTACGAACCATCGCGCAGCACCAGCAGCTCCTGCTCCAGCCGTGACTACAGCAGCTACGACAGCGGCGGCAGTTACTCGTCAAGCGACAGCAGTAGCTCCAGTGATAGCGGCGCCAGCTCCAGCAGCTGCGACTAACCCAGAACCTGCCGCCACCGGCGGCGTGGAGACCATCCCATGGAAACCGAGATCCTTTCGGACGAAGAGCTGGTGGCGATCACCGGCTACAAACCCCGGGCGTGGCAGCGCCGCTGGCTCACTGAAAAAGGTTGGCACTTTGTCGAGAGCCGCGGCGGCCGGCCACTAGTAGGCCGCCAATACGCCCGCCAGAAGCTCAGCGGCGTAGTGATCGACACCGTTCCAGTTACTGCAGCCCCGCCACCGGCGCCAGCGTGGACCCCTGATTTTTCCCGAGTAAAGTGAAATGCGCCCAAGGAAGACCGAGAATCGCGACCTGCCGCCAGGTATGTATCGCCGCAAGAGACCAAAAGCCAACGGCAAGGTGTGGGAGGCGCTGTACTACAGAGACAAGTCAGGCAAGGACATCTTCCTCGGCAATGACTTGGTGAAGGCCAAGCTGAAGTGGGCGGAACTGGAGGCCAAGTCGGTACCGAAAGAGCTGACCACAATGAAGGGAATCTTCGACGAGTACTTGCTGAAGATCATTCCGGGCAAGGCCGCCAGAACCCAAAAGGACAACATCTACGAGCTCAAGCAGCTGCGAACCGTGTTCGACTCGGCGCCAATCGATGCCATCACGCCGGCGATGATCGCGCAGTACCGCGATTCGCGGTCGGCCAAGACCAGGGCAAACAGGGAGATCGCCCTGCTCTCCCATGTGTTCAACACAGCAAGGGAATGGGGCCTCACTACCAGGGATAACCCGTGCCTGGGCGTGAGGAAGAACAAGGAAAAGCCGCGCGACTTCTATGCCAACGAGACGGTGTGGCAGGCGGTGTATGAGGAAGCTCCACCGGAGCTCAAGGATGCGATGGACCTGGCGTACCTGACTGGCCAGCGACCGTCAGACGTGCTGTCCATGCGAAAGGACGATGTGGAGGGGATCTACCTGATGGTCAGCCAAGGCAAGACTGGCAAGAGATTGAGGATCGTCTTGGAAGTGGACGGGGTGAAGAACAGTCTGGGTCAGCTGCTCGAGCGAATCATGCGCAGGACCAGCGAGCACCTGTCGCCGTTCTTCATCCTCAACGAGCACGGCAAGCGCATGAGCTGGCCGATGCTGCGCAACCGGTGGGCAGACGCCCGAGAGGCGGCCAGGGTGAAAGCTGAAGTCGAGAAAAAGCCAGACCTCGCCAACCGAATCGCCCAGTTTCAGTTCCGCGATATCCGACCGAAGGCTGCCTCGGAAATCAACGACCTGAGCGATGCGAGCGTGCTGCTGGGGCACTCGAAAGAGGGAATCACCGAGCGCGTTTACCGGCGCGTCGGGGCCATTGCCAAGCCTTCAAAATGAGGAAGTTTTGGGACTGGTTGCAATTTGTTTTGGGACTTCGGCATTTTCTGGCGCACAAAGAAAAACCCCGCAGACGTTAATCTGCGGGGCTTTCGAATGGTGGAGGCCGAGGTCGGAATCGAACCGGCGTAGACGGATTTGCAATCCGGAGCATAACCACTTTGCTACTCGGCCTCAAAGGTCGGATCTAGCTGCTTGCGCTTTGCTATCTCCTTGAAACGCTGAACCTTTTTCAAAGTTTGCTGCGTTTCGATGGGCGCCATTATGTCTTCATTCTTTTAACCTTGCAACCCCCTGAACGAAAAAAAATTTCAACGGGTTCAAGGTGTTAGCGCAGGCGGCTGAGTTTACTCCACAAGCCTACCACCGTGTTCTCCACGGTACCGCTGGCGGCCATGCCAATACGCTCCTGCAGGCTCTTGCGTTCGGCATAGTGCAGGTGGAACAGGTTGGCGTTGCGTGCGCGCTCGCTCAGGTACTCGTCACTGGTCTGCAGCTCGTCCACCAGCTTGCGGTTCAAGGCGGCCACGCCCAGCCAGACTTCGCCAGTGGCCACTTCATCGATGTGCAACTGCGGACGATAGCGGGATACGAAATCCTTGAACAACTGGTGAGTGATGTCCAGGTCTTCCTGGAACTTCTCCCGGCCCTTCTCGGTGTTTTCGCCAAAGACGGTCAGGGTGCGCTTGTATTCGCCAGCAGTCAGCACTTCGAAGTCGATGTCGTGCTTTTTCAGCAGGCGGTTGACGTTGGGCAACTGCGCCACCACGCCAATAGACCCCAGTACGGCAAATGGGGCACTGACGATCTTCTCGCCGATGCAGGCCATCATGTACCCACCGCTGGCAGCCACCTTGTCAATACACACGGTCAACGGGATGCCCGCCTGGCGAATACGCGCCAGTTGCGACGCAGCCAAGCCGTAACTGTGCACCAGGCCACCGCCGCTTTCCAGGCGCAGTACCACTTCGTCACGCGCGGTGGCGAGCGTCAGCAGCGCGGTGATTTCGTTGCGCAGGCTTTCGGTGGCTGAGGCTTTGATGTCGCCATCGAAGTCCAGTACGAATACCCGGCTCTTGTCCTCGGCCTTGCCCTTCTTCTGCTGTTTTTCCGCCTTGGCCTGCTGCTTGCGCAGGGCCTTGAGCTGAGCCTTGTCGAGCAAGCCGGACTCCAGGCGCTCACGCAGGTCCTTGTAAAAATCGTTCAGCCGGGTGACCTGTAATTGCCCGCCCGATTTGCGCCGACCTTTGCCACGCAGCCCGGCGATCGCCGACAGCACCACCAATATGGCGATGACCAGGGTGGCGGTTTTGGCGAGAAAGCTTGCGTATTCGGCAAGAAACTCCACGTTGACTCCTTAAATACCTGCGCCACTACGGCGCGTCACTGTTGCAAGCATACCGTTGCGTCTGTGGTGCTGCCAGCGGGTGTAAACGCTGGCAACACCTTTCAAACAACCTTTTCAAACGCTTGTATGTTTTTTCGTTGACAGCCCGTGAGCCGCATCCTAACCTCGCAGCAACCTCCAACAGGCCGGAACCTTTCGTGGGCAATCTCTACCTGATTCGACATGGCCAAGCCTCCTTCGGTGCCGATGACTACGACGTCCTCTCGCCCGTGGGCGTGCGCCAGAGCCAGGCCCTGGGTGAGCACCTGGCCCAGTTGGGCGTGCGGCTGGACCGCTGCGTGGCTGGCGACCTGCGCCGCCAGCAGGATACCGCGCGGCTGGCGCTGCAGGCGCTGCACGCCAACGGCTGCCCGGTGCCGGCGGTTGAGACCGACGCCGCATTCAATGAGTTCGATGCCGACGGTGTGATCCGCGCCCTGTTGCCCGACTTGCTGCCCGAAGAGCCCGATGCCCTGCATGTGCTGCGCAATGCTGCGCAGCACCGCAGCGAGTTTCAGCGTCTGTTCGCGTTGATGGTGCAACGCTGGCACGATGGCGAGCATGCCGATAATGGCCTGGAAACCTGGCGTTCGTTTACATCCCGCGTACAAGGTGGGCTGCAACGCGTGCTGGATACCGCCGGCAGCGGCGATCATGTTGCTATCTTCACCTCGGGTGGCACCATTGCCGCCCTGCTCCACCTGGTTACCGGCATTACCCCCAGCCAGGCGTTCGCGCTGAACTGGCAGATCATCAACACGTCGCTCAGCCAGCTGAAGTTTCGCGGCCGCGACGTGGCACTGGCCTCCTTCAACAGCCAGGCCCATGTGCAGCTGTTGAGGGCGCCGGAGCTTGTCACTTACCGATAAGCCCGGCTTGTTGTGTCCCTGCGGGGACGTGTAAATCACTCTATAAGGAATGCGCCATGACCTCCGTAGCTGATGCCGTCAAAAAGATGCAAGAGAAATTCAACCCATCCGCTGCCGCCGGCCTGGACCTGGTGTTCGGCTTCAACATCACCGACGAAGACAAGCACTACGCGCTGATCGTCAAGGACGGCACCTGCGACCTGCAGGAAGGCGAAAACCCGGATGCCAACTGCACCCTGGTGATGGACGCCGAAACCCTGAAGGGTATCGTCAGCGGCGAAACCGACGGCATGCAGGCCTTCATGGGCGGCAAGCTGCGGGTTGAGGGCGACATGATGCTGTCGATGAAACTCAGCGAGCTGTTCCCGTCCTGAAGGCTGGGACTACCGGATGATCGAAAAACCGAAGCCTGACGGCTTCGGTTTTTTTTGCCCTGCATTCGGTGCAGTGATCCACCAGCAACACCCTCACCTATTTGGCACATGGGACGATTGTTCCAATCCTGACGGACCATTAAATTACCCAATAGTACTTGCTATCGAGAATAAGGAAGACGCATGACGCTCACCGACCAGTCCACCCAGGTACGCCCCGGCGAAGAACTCGACGCGGCCGTCATCGACCCTTACTTCAAAGCCAATATCCCCGGCCTGCACGGCCTGCCGAGCATCAGCCAGTTTCCTGGCGGCGCCTCCAACCTCACCTACCTCGTCAGCTACCCGGGCCGCGACTTCGTGCTGCGCCGCCCCCCCTTCGGTCAAAAGGCCAAGTCGGCCCACGACATGGGCCGCGAGTTCCGCATCCTCAACCAGCTGAACAGCGGCTTCCCCTACTGCCCCAAGGCCTACGCACACTGCACCGACACCGGCCTGATCGGCGGCGAGTTCTATGTGATGGAACGGGTCAAGGGCATCATCCTGCGCTCGGACATCCCGCCCGAACTGAACCTGGACGCCAGCCGGACCGAAGCCCTGTGCAAAAGCTTCATCGACCGCCTGGTCGAGCTGCACCAGGTGGACTACACCGCCTGCGGCCTGGCCGACCTGGGCAAGCCTGAGGGCTACGTGCAGCGCCAGATCGAGGGCTGGACCAGCCGTTATGAAAAAGCCCTGACACCGGATGCGCCACGCTGGGAAACGGTAACCGCCTGGCTGCACGAAAAAATGCCCGCCGACCACCCGCGCCCTAGCATCGTGCACAACGACTACCGGTTCGACAACGTCATCCTGGACGCGGACAACCCCATGCGCATCATCGGTGTGCTGGACTGGGAAATGGCCACCCTGGGCGACCCACTCATGGACCTGGGCAACTGCCTGGCCTACTGGATCGAAGCCGGCGACCCGGCGCCAGTGCAGTTGATGCGCCGCCAGCCGAGCAACGCGCCGGGCATGCTCAACCGTCGCCAGTTCGTCGATTACTACGCCGAGCGCGCCGGCATCCGCCTGGACAACTTCGATTACTACTATTGCTATGGCCTGTTCCGCCTGGCAGGGATCGTTCAGCAGATCTACTACCGCTACTACCACGGCCAGACCCAGGACAAGCGTTTCGCCCAGTTCATTCACATGAACCGCTTGCTGGAACAAATGACCTTGCAGGTCATTTCCAAGTCCAGCCTCTGAGCACAGCCCACGACGACGGATAACAAGGAAAACAGCATGTCCAAGACCCACCTGTTCGACCTCGACGGCAAGATTGCCTTTGTTTCCGGCGCCAGCCGAGGCATCGGCGAGGCCATCGCCCACTTGCTCGCGCAGCAAGGGGCCCATGTGATCGTTTCCAGCCGCAAGCTTGACGGGTGCCAGCAGGTAGCCGACGCCATCATTGCCGCCGGCGGCAAGGCCACGGCTGTGGCCTGCCACATTGGTGAGCTGGAACAGATTCAGCAGGTGTTCGCCGGCATTCGCGAACAGTTCGGGCGACTGGACGTGCTGGTCAACAATGCTGCCACCAACCCGCAATTCTGCAATGTGCTGGACACCGACCCAGGGGCATTCCAGAAGACCGTGGACGTGAACATCCGTGGTTACTTCTTCATGTCGGTGGAGGCTGGCAAGCTGATGCGCGAGAACGGCGGCGGCAGCATCATCAACGTGGCGTCGATCAACGGTGTTTCACCTGGGCTGTTCCAAGGCATCTATTCGGTGACCAAGGCGGCGGTCATCAACATGACCAAGGTGTTCGCCAAAGAGTGTGCACCCTTTGGTATTCGCTGCAACGCGCTACTGCCGGGGCTGACCGACACCAAGTTCGCTTCGGCACTGGTGAAGAACGAAGCCATCCTCAATGCCGCCTTGCAGCAGATCCCGCTCAAGCGCGTGGCCGACCCCAAGGAAATGGCGGGCGCGGTGCTGTACCTGGCCAGCGATGCCTCCAGCTACACCACCGGCACCACGCTCAATGTCGACGGTGGCTTCCTGTCCTGATCAGGCTTTGACGGCGACCAAGGTGTAACTCAGGGGCAGGCGTGCAGGCTGCTCGCGCAGGCGATATTCGCCGTCTTCGCCCTTGACCATCTGCCCCGGCAGCGCCTCCCAGGGGATGCTCTGGTGCTCGACCAGCGCTGTCAGCTGCAGGCCGTGGGCCAACAAGGCAGTGATCACTTCTCCCAGGCCGTGGTTCCATTCATGGGTTTCGGTGTGGGTCAGGCGTTGATCGGTTTCGACGTAGGTCTGGTCGGTGTGCCACACCGTCGGCGCTTCGTGCTCGAAATACGGATATTCGAGCTGCAGGCGGTCCTGATGATCTTCGTTGACAGCCATCAGCATCGGGTGCCCGTCGCGCAGGAACAGCCGCCCGCCCGGTTTCAGCAATGCTGCGACGGTGCGTGCCCATGGCTTGATGCGGGGCAACCAGCAGAGCGCGCCAATACCGGTGTAGACCAGGTCGAACGTACCCGCCGGCAGTACCTTGTCGGCGGCATAGACGTCAGACTCGACATACTGGATGGGCAGCGCGCATCGCTCGGCCAATGCCCGTGCCTCGGCCAGCGAAGCCTTGGAATAATCCAGCCCGCAAACCTTGGCGCCAAGGCGCGCCAGCGACAGGGTGTCGGTGCCGATGTGGCACTGCAAGTGGACCGTATCAAGCCCGTCGATGTCACCGAGCAATGGCAGGTCGAAGCGTACGGTTTCGGACAAGTGCCCGTGTTGCTGGACCAGGCGTTCGACCTCGTAGTCCTTCGAAGCGGCGTGCAACGGGGCACGCTCATCCCAGCTTATACGGTTGAGTTGCAGTGAACGGTCCATGGTGTCGTCCTTGCGTGGAAGCACCTTATGCTAGCCGTCACCCCGCGCCCTGCGACACAACTGACTTGATAAAAATTGTAAAGCCCGCGCGCCTCTGCTGTGGCAACAACTGCCTTGCTCAGTACCCTGAATGCACGGGCCCTTACAGGAGCGGCGATAGCGCCAGCCGTTACAGGCAGGTTGCAGCAGCCGCTCGGCGCTGCAGGGCCACGCCGTCGTTCTGCTTCGCATAGTAATCCACACGCGTCCCGCCCGGCTGCGGGTAAACGTCCACAAACGCTTCGGCCTCACGGGTAAACACGGTAAACCCGCCCTGCTTGCGCGGCTCCAGGTAGCCGCTGGCGTCATCACCGAACACCTTCTCTTCCTGCCAGCTGAACTGGATGCACTGGGCCACCAGCTCTGGCGCCTTGTGCGAGTCGAGCTGCGCAGTCGGCTTGCCGCCACGCGCCGTTTCCATGGTCGCAGAAGCACAACCGGCCAGCATCAGCACCGCAGCCAACGGCAGAATCGCACGCATGTTCCATCCTCGGGGTCGCGAAAAAGAAGGCGACTCTAGCACTGGCAGGCATCCCGAGTGAATTGCCACGCACTTGCCGCTGTCGCAGATAAGACATGCCATCACGAGGAACGCATCATGAAACTGCACTACCTGCTACTCGCCGCCCTGCCTTGCCTGCCCCTGAGCGTCAGCGCCGCCCCCTCGAGCGAAGAAAGCATCACCGCCCCCGAAACCCACAACCGTGAACTGAACGTCGGCGACAAGGCCCCGGACCAGTACAAACGCGATGACCAGGCCGTCAAGGACTGGAAAGCCAAGGGCCTGCCCGAACCGGAAAAGGAAAGCCACTGGGTGCGCATGGGCAAGCATTACGTGCTGGTGCAGATCACCAATGGCGTGGTGCTGGCGATTCAACCGGCATCCTGATTCAGCATGCCCTGGCCAAGGCGACCCATTGCAGAGCACCTCGCCGCCGGCCAAGTGCGCTTGGAACGCGTCGATACGCCAGGGCTGGTCGATGCCGGTCAGCGCCACAGCCCATTGTTGCAGGCGGGCGCATTGGCGCTGATCGCTGGACGCACAATTTTTTTTGCCCGCCCGGGAAACCAAATCGATCGGCCCCAGTCTTAAAAGGTGCCCCGTAAACCTATGCGGATCAAGGACCTATATCGTGCTCACGCGTCTTGCAAGCCTTTCTCTGGTTGCTGTTGTTCTGCTGACCGCAGGTTGCCATAGCCATCGCTACCATGATGACGACGGCTGGCGTGACCGCGATCGTGACCATCGCCACCACCACCGCCATGACCGCGACGACGATGACGATCGGCAATACCGCGGTGACCGCTACTACCGCTGAAGCGTCCTTTCAGCCCTGACCTGCCGCTCGTTGCGCGGCAACTTATCCTGATGATTCCTTTGAGGTTCGTATCATGCGTCTGACTCTGCCTTCCCTTGCCCTCGGCCTGCTGCTGTGCCAGGGCGCTTTCGCCGGTGACGGTACTGCCGCCATTGGCGGTGGCCTGGGGGGTGTCCTGGGCAACGTTGTTGGTCAACAGCTCGGCGGCAAGACCGGCGCAGCCATCGGTGCCGGCGTTGGCGGCGCAGCCGGCAGCGCTGTCGGTGCGCGCAAGGGCAACCGTACCGAAGCCGCCATTGGCGGTGGCCTGGGCTCGGCTGGCGGCTCGCTGCTGGGCGGCGCAGTAGGCGGCAAGACCGGTTCGACCGTGGGTGCCGGCCTGGGCGGCGCGGCCGGTGGTGCCCTCGGCAACCATCTGGGCGACGACAACCGCGGCAGCAAGAAGCACCACCGCCACCGTCACTGACCCCGTGACCGGAGGGCCGCATAGCGGCCCTTTTTGTTGCAGCACATCAACACCCCCTTCACGACAAGCTGGCACACTGACTGCTACTGTCTATCGTGCCCCGTGTGAAGGAACACCCCCTCCCCATGAACCATGAGTTGCTCTGGGTCCTCGGCCTGCTGGCCATCGTGATTACCCTGTTCGTCATCAACCGCCCACGCATGGACGTGGTCGCGCTGCTGGTGATTCTCGCCCTGCCACTACTCGGCATCCTTACCGTGGAACAGGCCCTGGCCGGGTTCAGCGACCCCAACGTGGTGCTGATCGCCGCCCTGTTCGTGATTGGTGAAGGCTTGGTGCGCACCGGCATTGCCTATCGCATCGGCGAATGGATGAGCGAGCGGGCCGGCAATAGCGAGGCGCGCCTGCTGGTACTGCTGATGGTGGCGGTGGCCGGGCTGGGATCGATAATGAGCTCCACCGGCGTGGTGGCCATTTTTATCCCGGTGGTGCTGAGCATCGCTGCGCGCCTGCAGCTCTCACCCAGCCGCCTGATGATGCCACTGGCTTTTGCCGGCCTCATCAGTGGCATGCTCAGCCTGGTCGCCACACCGCCCAACGTGGTGGTGCACAGCGAGCTGGTACGCCATGGCGAAGCAGGGTTCAGCTTCTTCAGCTTTACCCCGTTTGGCCTGGTGGTGCTGGTGCTGGGTATCGGGTATATGCTGCTGACCCGCCACTGGCTCAACGGTGAAGTGCGCAAGGACGGCCGGGTGGAAAGCCGCCGCACCTTGCTGGACCTGGTCCTGGACTACAAGCTCAACGGCCGTGAACGACGCCTGCGCATCCGCCCTCAGTCGCCGCTGATCGGCCACAACCTTGGCGAGCTGAAACTGCGCACCAGACACGGCGCCAACGTGATCGGTATCGAGCGCCAACACAAGTTCACCACGCGCGTGATCGCGGCCGACTCGGGCACCGTGCTGCATCAGGGCGACGTGCTGCTGCTCGACCTGTTCGCCAAGCATGACGACCTGCGCAGCCTGTGCCAAACCATGCACCTGGAGCCGCTGCACTTCAAGGCCGCCTACTTCATCGATCAATCCCAGGATTTGGGAATGGCTGAGGTCTCGCTGCCACCCGGCTCGCAGTTGATCGGCAAGAGCATCCTCGAACTGGCGTTTCGCACCCGCTATGGTCTCAACGTGGTGGGCCTGCGCCGCGATCAGGCCGCTATCGAAGAGCAACTGGTGGAAGAAAAGCTGCGCCTTGGCGACACGCTCCTGGTGGTCGGCCCGTGGAAGGCAGTACGCCAGTTGCAAAGCAAGCCCAAAGACTTCCTGGTCCTGAGCCTTCCCGCCGAGATCGACCTGGTCGCACCAGCCCGCACTCGCGCGCCGCAAGCGTTGCTTAGCCTGGCGGTAATGGTCGGGCTAATGGTCAGCGGCGCCGTACCCAATGTCATGGCAGCGTTGATCGGCTGCCTGCTGATGGGCGCAGGCCGTTGCATCGACATGAACAGTGCCTACCGCGCCATCCACTGGCAAAGCCTGGTGCTGATCGTGGGCATGCTGCCCTTCGCCCAGGCGCTGCAGAAAACCGGCGGCATCGACCTGGCGGTGGGTGGGCTGGTGAACGTGCTGGGTGGTGCCGGCCCCAGCGCCATTCTTGCCTGCCTGTTCGCCGTCACCGCAGTGATCGGGCTGTTCATTTCCAACACCGCCACCGCGGTTCTGATGGCGCCGGTGGCTGTCAGCACTGCGGCGCAGCTGGGCATGTCGCCCTACCCGTTCGCCATGACCGTCGCGCTAGCCGCGTCGGCGGCATTCATGACGCCGGTGTCATCACCGGTCAACACGCTGGTACTTGGGCCCGGGCAATACCGCTTTGCTGACTTCGTCAAGATTGGCGTGCCGTTCACCGTGCTGGTGATGCTGGTTACCGTCGTGATGGTGCCGTGGTTCTTCGGGCTGTGAGGAAAGTGGCCAGAAATAGAGGCAATTTGACATTATCGCAACCAATCGCGGCAGATTGACATCAACCACCCTGAGCCAACACACTGCAGGTAATTGCCCCAGGTGCTCTATCGCGTTGTCCTGGATTTCGTTTCCGCTTGCCGGTCGAGTTCATGGTTTTTCCAGCCCAATCGCGCGTATTGCCTTATGTCGTTGTACTTGGCGTGACCTTCGCCCTCACCCTGGACGGCATCCTGGCACGCCCGATCGAATCGCTGTCGCTGTTCTGGCCAGTGAATGCGGTACTGGCCGGCGTACTGCTGCGCTACCCCCGTCAAGCCACGTTTACGGGCTTTAGCCTGGTGTGGCTGGCCATGGTCGGGGCCGACCTGCTGTGTGGCAGCGCCTGGGGGCCGGCTCTGTGGTTCAACCTGTGCAATCTTGGCGTGGTGGTCACCCTCTGGCAGCTGATGTCGCGCTTGCCTCGCATGCACCGGCGCATGCGCAGCCCGCGCGGCGTGCTTAGCGTGTTCGCTGCCTGCGCCGCCGCTGCCATGGTGGCGGCCAGCATGGCAGCGGTAATGGCCGCACCGTGGTTCGAACAGTCGTTGCGCGCCACCTGGCTAGCCTGGTTCAGCGAACAGTTCTCGACCGGTGTGCTGGTACTGCCGGTGCTGCTTACAGCGCCCTCGGTGCGGGCCTTGGTGCGCGGCGGCGCGCAACCCATCCGCCTGGCGCCGTTGCTGGTGCTGCTGGCCTCGCTGGCATTCAGCATCGCCTTTGGTGGCCCTGGGGCCATTGCCTTCCCGATTGCTGCGTTACTGTGGTGTGCCTGGACCTACTCACCGTTCCTGGTTTCATTGCTGACGCTCACGGCCGGCAGTACGCTGATTGTGGCCGTGGCGCAAAACCTCATGCATTTCAGCGTGCCGCAGAGCGAACCTGGGGTTACCACGCTGATGTCGGCGCGCCTGGGCATCGCCATGCTGGTGCTCGGGCCGCTGGTGGTGGCCTGCGTCAGCCAGGCCAACCGTAGCCTCATGGCCCGCCTGGCGCACCAAGCCACCGTCGATCACCTCACCGGTGTGCTCACCCGCAGCGCCTTCACACGCCGCGCCAACGCGCTGCTGGAGAGTCGCCAACAGCACGCCCAGGCGCTGCCGCTGACCCTGATGATGCTGGACATCGACCACTTCAAGTCAATCAACGATGCCCACGGCCATGCAGTCGGTGACCAGGTGCTGCGCCAATTCGCCAGCACCCTCCAGGACCAGCTGCACAACGATGAGCTGATCGCACGCCTGGGTGGCGAAGAATTCGTTGTCATCCTGCCCGGACTTGCGCCAGAGCGGGCCAACTTCATCGCCGAACGCCTGCGCCGCGCCATCCAAGACCTGCACGTGGTACAGGCCGACCAGCGCCTGCAGATTACCGTGAGTATCGGTGTGGCAGGCTGCGACGCAGACATGCCGGCCCCCAGCCTCGACGAACTGCTGGCGAGTGCCGACCAGGCGCTGTACCGGGCCAAGGCCCGGGGCCGCAACCGCGTCGAACAGGCCGAAGCACAGCGCCTGGTGATCTGAACTAACCGGCCAGCAGGTCCCACGAAAGCTTGGCGATCAGCACACACAACAGCACCAGGAACAGCCCGCGGACAAACCCGGCACCCTTGCGTACCGCCAGCCAGGTACCGGTCAGCGCGCCGAGAATGTTGCACGCCGCCATGGGCAAGGCTATGGCGTACAGCACGTTGCCTGTCGGTACGAAGAACACCAGTGCCGCCAGGTTGGTGGCAATGTTCACCACCTTGGCCGAAGCCGAGGCGTGCAGGAAGTCCAGGGCGAAGAAGCGGATGAACAGGAAGATCAGGAAGCTACCGGTACCCGGGCCGAACAGGCCATCGTAGAAGCCGATAGCGCCGCCGATCAGCACTGCCAGGCACTGCTCCTTGCGGCCGACCTGGGCAGGTGTGTGCAAGGTGCCGAAGTCCTTCTTGCAGAAAGTGTAGACAGCCATCAGCACGATCAGCACCAGCACCGCCGGGCGCATGACGCTGGGGGGTACCAGCGACACCGTGGCGGCCCCCGCGAACGACATGACAAAGGCACTGAGTGCCGCCGGTACGATCAACCCCCAATCCAGCGTCACTTTACGAATGAACGAGCGGGCCGCGAAGGCCGTGCCGCACACGGACGCCAATTTGTTGCTGCCGAGCAATGCGGCCGGTTGCGCGGAGGGCAATACGTTGAACAAGGCCGGGATCTGGATCAGCCCGCCGCCACCCACCGCAGCGTCGATCAACCCAGCGGCGAAAGCGAACACAGAAAGCACAGCAATATCCATCATGACGCGGTTCCAGGCAGTGAAGACG
Source organism: Pseudomonas sp. NBRC 111139 (assembly GCF_001753955.1). Classification (NCBI taxonomy): domain Bacteria; kingdom Pseudomonadati; phylum Pseudomonadota; class Gammaproteobacteria; order Pseudomonadales; family Pseudomonadaceae; genus Pseudomonas; species Pseudomonas sp. NBRC 111139. The sequence continues at coordinate 10,768 of NZ_BCBP01000048.1, read as the reverse complement.
CCTGCAAGGCTAATCAAAGTGGCACACTTGTGTTGAAATGCCATATTGCGATAACTGCAACGAGGAGCAGGCAATGGCACTGGACATGCTGCGGGAAATCCAAGCGTTCGTCAGCGTGGCACACAAGCGCAGCTTCGTTGCTGCCGCCCGCGCCCTGGGGCGTTCACCCAGCGCAGTTACACGCGCGGTGCAAACCCTGGAAGACAATGCGGGAAGCAAACTGCTCAACCGCAACGCCAACGCCGTCACCCTGACCGAGGCCGGCGAGCGCTTGCTGCCGCATGCCGAACGCTTGCTGGATGTGCAACGCGATGCAGCCGACGAATTGGCCGCGCTCAGCGGCAGCGCCCAAGGCTGGATTCGCTTTGCCGCGCCGCAACTGCTGGGAGAGCATGTGCTACCGCAAGTGCTTGCCGAGTTTTCCCGCCGCCACCCTCAGGTGACCCTGGACGTGCAGTACAGCGACGAAGCCCTTGACCCGCTGCAAGGTAAATTCGATTTCGTGGTGCGCGGTGCCTTCCCGCAATCGAGCGAGCTGATCGGCTACCCGCTTTGGCCCTACCAGCGCCACCTGTATGCCAGCCCGGCATATCTGGCCCTGGCTGGTACACCGCAACACCCGGAAGACCTGGAGGGACACACCTTGATCCTGCATACCGCGCCACGCATCCTCAAGGCCTGGCACTTTTGCCACGATGACCAGATCACCAGCCTGCGCCCCAGGCCCAGGCTTCGCTTGGGCTCAGGAGGCGCGGTATACCACAGCACCCTGGCTGGCGCCGGCATCGCCCGCCTTGCCGCCTGGGTCGGCGAAGCACAGGTCAAGGCCGGCCGCCTGGTGCGGGTGTGTCCGCAGTACCGCCTGACGTCCAGCAGCGGCCAGGACCCACAGATGCACGCTGTGTACCCTGCCGGCGAGTTGCCGACGCGGGTACGTGACTTGCTGGCAGCCATACGCCGAGCCGGCCCGCTCCACTGAAACAGGCCATAAAACAACTGTTCAATTTCTGCTCAATTTAACAGAGCCCGCCGCGGGTCTGGCTTGCAGCACCTTATCCACAGACCTACCCACGTTTTTTGTGGACAGATTTCCCAGCGTAAAGAACGACTTATCGCACAAGCAGACACGCCGAATTGGCCAATTTGGCCAGCTCGATCCACGCCTGCGTACCGCGCGTATCGACGCCAAGGCCAAACTCCACCGAATGCGCGGCGGCGGGAGGCTAAACGAGGCTTCTGCACTTGAGAATGACTTGCACCTACTGCTGATCCAGCAGTGCAATCAAAGAGATTACCGGCCATTTGCCGATGGATTGGGCCCGTCGCTTGAAGTGGACGGGCCGCGCAGGGGAAAAAGCAGTGAACTCAGCTTGGCGGAATGGTGCCAAGAATACCAATCAGAATGGTCAGCAGCAGAAAACCACCCAGGAACAGCGCCAGCTTGCCCATTGGAACCTCTACAGTTGTGATGCGGGAATGGGCACATTGTCGAGCTTGGGCTGATACGGTTACAGATTCAGGTTTATGGAAAAAAAGCGGATCAGATGTGATGCGCAGATGCCGCTGGGGTGAATTCAGCCGCAGTGGTTGACGCTGAGCACCTGCCGCTCGCGGGCCGGGAATTGATACATGAAGTTTCTAAACACGCCTGCAGTACCTGCGTTAAGTGCGCTGCCCCTCGAAAGCGCCTGAACCCAGCCAATACGGTAGATTGAGCTTGCTTGGGGGGACACGATCTGAAACACGGCTTGTAGGATTGTTTACCGCACGCCGTAGGAAATGGCGTGGCAATGAGTCTTGCCTGTATGAAACATCAGTTTCTCCGGCAAATTCGAGCTGCTACGGTCCATTTTTCCTACAACGGTACGGAAGCCTACAGCGTGAGAAAAGCATGGACTCGTTCAAAACCTCTGCACTGAAGTTGCAGAAAAATCTGCTTAACCTGCGCGTTGAGCGTGAGCGCTTAAGAGGTGAAGGCAAGGACAAGGAAGCGGATCAACTCACTGGGCCGATCGCGCGGCTTGAGGAGGCCCTTCGGCAACTGCCAGATAGCCTGAAGCCCGACACCTTGCAGTGACCTGCAAGAGCCATTGTCATGCTCCACAGCTCAAACCTACCCATCACCGTGCAGGAGCAGCCTTGCGCTGCGAAGAGGGCGGTCAGGCAAACGACTGCCTTAGGCCGTGATTGCTTCTTCGCAGCACAAGGTTGCTTCGGGAACCGAGCTGGCGCCGGGCCATCTACCCCCTCAGAACACCTTGATCGTGTAACTCAGAATCAAGCGGTTCTCATCGATATCTGTCCGGTAGTTGGAGCGCGCCATCACGTTGCGCACCCGTATCCCAAGCCCGGCCAACGGCCCGCTTTGCACCACGTAGGCCAGGTCCAGGTCACGCTCGCGGTCACGCCCTTCAAAGCCCAGCCCTGTGTCCACGTCCCGCCCCTTTACATAACGCAGGGTCGACGTCAGCCCCGGAAGCCCCAACGCGACAAAATTATAATCATGGCGCACCTGCCACGAGCGTTCACCCGGCGCCGAGAACTCATAGGTCGGCAGCGTATTACCCATCGGGTTGGTGTTGGCGCCTACCTGGATAAAGCCGTCATCGCCGCCGATCTGCTGATAGCCCACATAGAAGGTATGCCCGCCGGTCTTGGCCGAGAACAGGCTGAACAGCGCATGGTTATCGTAGTCGCCAGCCACCTTGCTCCCGTCCTCGCGGGCATCGAAGTAGCCGGCATTGACCCCCAGCGTCCAGCCCCCGATCGGCTCGGCATGCTTGAAGCTGTAGAAGCGCTGCTGGTAGATATCCTCCAGCTGCGCCTGCCAGACACCGACGCTGGTACGGTTGTCGTTGAAGACATAGTCGGCCCCCACGTAGTTGAACCGGTCGCTGGTAAAGCGCGCCAGCCGCGCCGGGTTGATCGGGTCGTTGACCAGCGCGTACATCTTCTGGCTGTTGGACGAGTCGCGCAGGCTGGTGGAGCGGAACTGGCCGGCGTTCAGGGTCAACCCGGCGAACTCGCGCGACTCCAGCATCGCGCCCTGGTAAGTCGGCGGCAACAGGCGCAAATCGCTGAACAGCAGCACCGGCAGGTTGGGCATCAACTCGCCCACCTTCAGCTCGGTTTGCGACACCTTGAACTTGATCGCCGCACCCAGGCGGCTGTATTCGTCCGCCGACTTGCCGCTGTCCAGGCTGGGCAGCAAACCGGACCGGGCATGTTCCGGGCTGCTGTCGAGCTTGAAACCCAGCAGGCCGGTAACATCCACACCCACGCCAAGGGTGCCCTGGGTATAACCGGAGCTGGCATTGAGGATAAACCCCTGCGCCCATTCCTGGGTGCGCGACTGGGTGCTGGCGCCCTTGATATCGGCATAGTCGCGGCTGAAGAAGTAATTGCGCGCCTGCAGCGTGGCGCGGGCACCTTCGATGAAACCGGCCTCTTCTGCCGTGGCCTCTGCACACAAAGCGGCGGCAATACAACCGCCGGCCAGGCGTGCAGACGAAGAAAAACGCGGCGCAGTGAAACCTTGCATAGGGCTACTCCTGGATTTGGGCAACAGCAACCCGGCGCGGCGGCACTGCATGGCCACCGGCGTGCGGGTTGCATCGAGAGAGGTCGGCAGGTGGGCCCCGGCCCGCCTGCCCTGCCGTTGCGTGAAGCGCTGGGCCGCTAGCGGTTGACCAGCTTGGCCGGCAAGGCGATGACCAGGAAGCAGCTGAGGATCAGGCAGCCGGCAAACACCCACAGCGCAGCGTGCGAGGTGCCGGTGAGGTCGGTGACCACGCCCATCAGTGAGTTGCTCACCAGGCCGGCGATGTTGGCTACCGAACAGGCCAGGGCAAAGCCGGTGGCGGCTGCGGTACCTTTGAGGAAGGTCGCCGGCAGGCTGAAGAACACCGGCACCGCGCCGATGATCGCCGCCGAGGCAATGGCGAACAGCACCACGGTCATCACCAGGTTCTGGCTGAACAAGGTGCTGCTGGCCATGGCGATTGCACCAATGATGAACGGCACGATGATGTGCCAGCGGCGCTCGCGGTGGCGGTCGGAGCTGGCCCCGATCATGAGCATGCCAGCCAGCGCGGCCAGGCTTGGAATGGCCGTGAGCAGGCCGATATGGAAGGTGTCGCTGACGCCCGCATCGCGGATGAAGGTCGGCATCCAGAAGCCCATTGCATAGGCGCTGAGCAGGATCGAAAAGTCGATACCACCGAGCATCCACACCTTAAGGTTGAAGAAGCCATCGCGGAAGCTGTGTTTGCTGTCCTTGCCCTCGGCATCGTCGGCGGCCAGGTCTGCCGCCAGTTGTGCCTTGTCGTCAGCCGACAGCCACTTGGCCTGCTGAAAATGGTTAGGCAATGCCCAGAACGTGAGGATGCCGAGCAAAACGCTGGGGATCGCCTCCAGCAGGAACAGCCACTGCCACCCATGCAAACCTTGAACCTGGTCGAAATGCCCCATGATCCAGCCAGAAATCGGCCCGCCAATCACGCTCGACAACGGCAGCCCGATCATGAACAGGGCAATGATGCGCCCGCGGCGATAGGTGGGGTACCACATGGTCAGGTAGTACAACACGCCTGGCAGGAAGCCGGCCTCGGCCGCACCCAGCAGGAAACGCAGGATATAGAACTGGGTGGTGCTGGTGACGAACATGGTGCAGGCCGACAGCAGGCCCCAGGTGATCATGATGCGGGCGATCCACAGCTTGGCGCCAACGCGCTGCAGGATCAGGTTGCTCGGCACTTCGAAGATGATGTAGCCGACGAAGAACAGCCCTGCACCCAGGCCATAGGCCGCTGTGCTGAACTGCAGGTCTTCGAGCATCTGCAGCTTGGCGAAGCCGACATTGATGCGATCCAGATAAGCTGCAAGGTAGCAGAAACACAAGAAGGGGATGAGCCTCCAGGTGATCTTGCTGTACAGCGCTTTCGTGCCATGGTCGATGTCACTGTGGACCGTGGTTGCATTCGCAATTGGCATTTCCTGTCTCCTGGCGGGCGACTTTGTGGTTGTTTTAAGGCCAGCAGTTTTCGACGCGCCGGGCACGCCGCGCATTCTACGCGGCGGGCCTGGACAGCGCCTGAAGACCCCGAGTGCTCCTGCGGGGCGACCACCCGGACAGCAGGCGGTCATGGACGGGCTTCCCGCACCGGTCCTTGATTGTTATTGGGTAGGCGCTGCCCGGCGTTCAGCCGGCCAGGTGCCTGAGTTGCTGCATGGCATCCTGCCGGGTGACGACATCGCCGTACTTGCTGTCGATGTCGAACAGGTTGGCTTCGTGCGGGTCGCTGTGGCGGTCACCGACACACTCGCGCACCACGATGGTTCGAAACCCGTGCTGCATGGCATCCACCGCACTGGCGCGGATGCAGCCGCTGGTCGAGCAGCCAGCCAGCACCACGGTATCTACCCCCTGTGCATGCAGCAGCGGGGCCAGGCTGGTGGCGAAGAAAGCGCTGGCGTACTGCTTGCTCAGCACCACCTCCCCTGCCTGTGGCGCAACGGCCTCGCAAAAGGCTGCCAGCGGGTTGCCTTCGACCATGTCCTTCATCACCGGCGCCTTGCGCACCCACACGCCGCCGTCAGCAAAATGCGGCGGCTGGTAACGGATGTTGGTATGCACCACCAAGGTACCGCAGTCGCGGGCCAGCGCCAGCAGGCCGGCGGCCTGCTCGACCGCTGCGACCACGCCCGGGGCGTACAGCGGTGCGCCCGGGGTGGTGTAGCCCTGCATGAAGTCGATCATCAGCAGGGCCGGCTTGCGGCCAAAGCCGATGCGCTGGCCCCACACACCCTGGTAGTTGTCACGGGCACTTTGTGCGTCGCTCATGTCCGTCTCCCGATTTCAGTAGGCGCCCGACAGCAAGGCACCGGCCCCAGGCACGATCGGCTCCAGGTCCAGCGCCTTGAGCATGGCGTAGGTGGTAGCGATTGCTGCGGTGACCACCGGCTTGCCGGTTTGCGCCTCGACCTTGGCCACTGCCGGCAGCGATTGCATCTGCACGCACGCCGACAGCACCACCACATCGACGCCTTCAAGGTCCATGCCGGCGACGATGCCCGGCAGGTTGGCCGGGTCGTGACGGGCCACGGCGAGGTTGTCGGGGATTTCCAGCGCGCGCCAGTCCTGCACCTCGAAGCCTTCCTCGCGGATGTAGTTCACCACCAGCTCGGTCAGCGGCTTCATGTACGGTGCGACGATGGCAATGCGCTTGGCCTTCATCACATGCAAGGCCTCGACCAGCGCCCCGGCGCTGGTGATCACCGGTGCCAGCGCATCATTGTCGGCGGTGGCCTGCTGCAGGCGCTTTTCAGATTGGCGGTGATAGCCCAGCCCCATGGCCATGATCGCCACAAGGCAGGCATAGCCCAGCACATCGACCTTGGCGTCGGACAGCTCCACTGCGCAGCGGTCGGACTCGGCGTCCATCGCGGCCAGTTCTTCCTTCTTCACCTGCTTCATACGCATGCGGCTGGAATGGAAGGTGAACCGCTCGGGGCGGATCGCCTGGCGTGCGTTGAGCATCGCCGGAATTTCGGTTTCCATGGTGGTGTTCGAACTCGGCACGATCTGGCCGATGCGGTATAGCTGGGTCATGTCTCGTGCTCCGTCAGACGAGGGGGTGGTCAAGGAAGTCGCCAAAGGCGGCGAAGAAACCGTCCAGGTCATCCCAGGGGATCATGTGGCCGGCGTTGTCCACGTACGCGACCTGGATATCCGGCTTGAGCTCGCGCATTTCAGCAATGTCACGGGGCTCGATCACTCCACCCCGCCCGGCCACCATCAGCAATGCCGGCTGGCGCACCGCGGGCAGGTACTGGTGGATATCGACCTCGTGGAAATCGTCGAAGGCCCGCACGATCGCCGGCTCGTAGCAGGTGTGCAGCCACTCGGCACGCAGGGCCAGCTGCGCGTCGCTCCAAGTGGCGCAGAAGGCGCGCATGTCATCGCCGCTCATGCCAACCGTGGCTTGGCGGATCGAATCGACGTACCACGGCAACTTGCTCGGGTAGGCGCGGCGGCCCGGCCCGGACACCGGTGGGTCGACCAGCACCAGCCGCTGCAGTCCCGGTGCCCCTTGGGCGGCAGCGCGGATGGCAAAACGCGCCCCCATCGAGTGCCCGACCAGATGGTAGCCATCCAGGCCCAGCGCGGCGGCAAAGGCGGGAATATCCGCAGCACAAGCGTCGGTGCCGTAGTCCAGTTCGGGGCCGCTTGAAGACAAGCCGCGCCCGCGCACATCCAGCACATAGGTGTCGAAATACTGCCCAAGGCGCTCGGCAACAAAGCCCCAGGTGATCGCTGGGCTGGTGATGCCCGGCACCAGGATCAGCGCATGGCCCTTGCCGCCATAGCGCAGGTAATGCTGGCGGATGCCATTGGCGCTCACGTTACCGCCAGCGACGAAGGTGCTCATGCCGCCTCCCCGCTTTTAAGCTGCTGCCCATAGAGGTCGTAGCCGTAAACCCAGGCTGGGTCTTCCTGGGTGTAGAGCCAGGTGTTGGCGTTGGATACCGATTGCACCTGCGATGCCCGCTCTTTACGGTTGGCCTCGTAGAGGGCGAACGCCGTGCGGTGGTCGGACAACCCGGTCTCCTGCAGGCAGCGGGTCAGCATGGCCGCGTCCTCGATGGCCATGCACGCGCCCTGGGCCATGTGTGGCTTCATCGGGTGGCAGGCGTCGCCCAGCAGCACCAGGCGGCCACGGCTCCACAACGGCAACGGGTTGCGGTTGCGCAGCGGCCACTTGGTAATCGATTCGGTAGCGTCGATCAGCTTCTGTACGGTGGGGTGGTAGCCTTCGAAGGCTGCGCGCATTTCTTCCTGGCTGCTGTCGACGAACGCACCCTGGAAGTCCCAGGCTTCATGTGGCACGCCGGTGACGAAGTAATACTCGTCGCGCTTGCCGGTGGTGTAGTAGACCATCATGTGGCGGTCTTCGGACCACCATTTGACGCAGGGCTCGAACACATCGGCATGCGGTGCCAGGTTCACCCCGCGAATCAGTGCACGGTGCGCGACCCAGCCGCTGTAGATCGGCGCTTCAGCCCCCAGCAACGCTTCACGGATCTTCGAGTGGATGCCGTCGGCCCCAATGACGATGTCGGCCACGGTGTGGGTGCCATCGGCAAAGTCCAGGCGTACCCGATCACCTTCGTCGACGATCTTTTCCAGGCGCTTGCCGAAGTGCACGGTGCCCGGCTTGATGGCCTCGATCTGCAGGGCGTGCAGGTCGCCACGGTGGATGGTGATGTAAGCGGCGCCGTATTCGCGGCGGGCAAACTCGCCCAGCGGAATGCGCGACAGGTAATCACCGGTATTGCCGTCGCGGCTGAACCAGAAGTCCGGGTGCGAGCCCATCAGCTCCAGCTTCTGCTCCAGCCCCATGCGGCGGAAGATTTTCATCACGTTAGGGCCGATATGAATGCCCGCGCCCAGGCGGGTGAACGCCGGAGCCTGTTCGAATACCTCGACATCGAACCCGGCCTGTTGCAGCAACGTGGCGGCGGCTGCCCCACCCAGACCTGCACCGACGATTGCGATTTTCTGCCTACCCCGCATGGGTATGTCTCCTCTTGTTCTGATAGGTGGCCAGCGGTTCAACCGCCTGACGATTTAGAGCGTATACGCTATAAATGACCTTTGAAAAGAGCCCGCTGAAAATATTTTTCAAACAGCTGATCGAAACAGCACCCGGCTTACTGTTACCGTAAATACTGGATAATGTGTGGATAGGTAACGTTTGAACAGATAACTTGCGCTCGCTGGCAGGATGCGTTTTCATCTGCAAAAATAGGGTGTACACACTATTATTTTGCACCGAGATGAAGCACCAGGCACTGCCATGGTGCGCCCCTGTCAACGCCACCCAGGAGAACCCCGATGCCGGTGAGCAATGCACAACTGACCCAGATGTTCGAGCACGTACTGAAGCTGTCTCGCGTGGACGAAACGCAGAGCGTGGCCGTGCTCAAGAGCCACTACTCCGACCCGCGCACGGTCAACGCCGCCATGGAGGCCGCCCAGCGTTTGAAGGCCAAGGTGTATGCGGTAGAGCTGCCGGCGTTCAACCACCCGACCGCCATGGGCAACGACATGACGGCCTACTGCGGCGACACCGCGCTGACCGGCAACCTGGCGGCGCAGCGGGCGCTGGAAGCAGCCGACCTGGTCGTCGACACCATGATGCTGCTGCACTCACCCGAGCAGGAGCAGATTCTCAAGACCGGCACGCGCATCCTGCTGGCCGTGGAGCCACCCGAGGTGCTGGCGCGCATGCTGCCGACCGAAGACGACAAACGCCGGGTGCTGGCTGCCGAAACCCTGTTGAAACAGGCGCGCAGCCTGCATGTGCGGTCCAAGGCCGGTAGCGACTTCTACGCCCCGCTCGGCCAGTACCCGGCCGTGACTGAGTACGGCTATGCCGACGAACCGGGGCGCTGGGACCACTGGCCCAGCGGCTTTCTGTTCACCTGGCCGAACGAGGACAGCGCCGAGGGCACGCTGGTGCTGGACGTGGGCGACATCATCCTGCCGTTCAAGAACTATTGCCGCGAGCGCATCACCCTGGAAATCGAAAAAGGCTTCATCACCGGCATACATGGCGGCTTCGAGGCCGAGTACCTGCGTGACTACATGAAGTACTTCAACGACCCCGAGGTATACGGCATCTCACACATAGGCTGGGGCCTGCAGCCGCGCGCGCAATGGACGGCCATGGGCCTGCACGACCGCAACGACGGCATGTGCATGGATGCCCGTGCGTTCTACGGCAACTTCCTGTTCTCCACTGGCCCCAACACCGAGGTCGGCGGCAAGCGCAAGACCCCGTGCCACCTGGACATCCCGCTGCGCAACTGCGATATCTACCTGGATGACAAGGCGGTCGTGCTGGCCGGCGACGTGGTTGCACCAGAGGAGTCGCGAGCGCGATAGGGGTTATACTGGCCGGGCGCTCCGCTATTGGCGGCCGGCCAGCCTCTTTCCACCCAGCCCAAGCCATCCTATGTCGAAAAAAACCACCCCCAGCAGCGCCCCGCTCGACAACACCCCCTACGACGTTACCGAACAGGTCGGGCACTTGCTGCGCAAGGCCTACCAACGGCACACGGCGATTTTCCAGCAGCAGGCCTGCGACCCGCAGCTTACCTCGATCCAGTTCGTCACCCTGTGCGCCCTGCGCGACCACGGCCCCAGCTCCCAGGCTGAGCTGATCAAGGCCACCGCGGTGGACCAGGCAACCATCCGCGGCATCGTCGAGCGCCTGAAGGCGCGTGAGCTGGTGCAGCTTTCGCCAGACCCAGGCGACCGGCGCAAGGTCATCGTCGAACTCACCGAAAGCGGCGCGGCATTGCTCGATGCAATGATCCCCTGCGCCCGGCAGATCAGCGAACTGAGCATGGGCAGCTTGAATGCCGGCGAACGTGTAGCCATTTTGTACTTGCTGCGCAAGATGATCGACAGCGACGAAAACGCGGGCTGAAATTTGTTGTGACTGCCGCAGTGGCCGTCACAGATACGCGGCCTGAGAGATCGAGCGCCGCCCGCGCGGCGCATCGCGAGCAAGCTCGCTCCTACACACGCATCGATGGTTCGGCACAGGCCGTCGTAGGCGCGGGTTTACCCGCGAAAGGGCCGGGTCTGCCAGCCAATTTCCACCGGCCGTTCACCGTTGCCGCCGCCACCGTATTCGCGGGTAAACCCGCTCCTACACACGCATCGGGGGTTCGGCATAGGCCGTCGTAGGCGCGGGTT